>JAVHSM010000081.1:0-1316 GCA_036172155.1 Candidatus Magasanikiibacteriota bacterium | reverse complement strand
CGGAAATCGAAGAACGTCGCGGTGACTTGCAAAAAGTAGCCGAAATTCGCTATGGCCGCATCCCCAATCTCGAAGGCGAAATCAAAAACGACGAAAGAAAATTGGCCGACATGCAAAAAGTGCACGGCATTTTGAAAGAAGAAGTGACGGAAGAAGACATCGCCGCCATTGTCGCACGCTGGACCGGTATTCCGGTGGCCAAAATGTTGCAAGGTGAAAGTGACAAACTCGCCAAAATGGAACAAGCTCTAAGCCAACGCGTAATTGGCCAAGACGAAGCCATCAAAGCCATCGCCAACGCCATCCGCCGCTCCCGTGCCGGCATTGCCGAACCAAATAGACCAATCGGATCATTCATTTTCTTGGGACCAACTGGTGTCGGTAAAACCGAACTCGCCAAAGCCTTGGCGGAATTTATGTTTGATACCGATGATTCTCTAGTGCGCATTGATATGAGTGAATATATGGAGAAACACAGCACTTCCAAAATGCTCGGCTCCCCTCCTGGATATGTGGGTTATGAAGAAGGCGGACAGCTTACCGAGATTGTACGCCGTCGTCCGTATGCGGTGTTGCTGTTTGATGAAATCGAAAAAGCACACCCAGATGTTTTCAATATTTTGTTGCAAATTTTGGATGAAGGCCATGTAAAAGATGCTAAGGGACGCTTGGTAAATTTCAAAAATACTGTGATTATTTTGACCAGCAATATTGGCAGTCAAATGATTTTGAACCTCAACAAAAATGGTGAATTTGGTTTTGATACCGGCTCCGCCAAAACTGCTAAGACCAAAGAAAAAAACATGCGCGAAAAAATCATGAGCACACTGCACGAACATTTCAAACCTGAATTTTTGAATCGTCTGGATGAAATTATCATTTTCCATTCATTGAGTGAAAAACAGGTGGCCAAAATTGTGGAATTGCAACTGGAAAAAATTCAAACACGCTTGCAAGAAAAGAAAATCACCTTGGAAATTGATCCGAAAGTCAAAAAACACATCGCCACCGTCGGCTACGAACCAACCTACGGCGCCCGCCCAATCAAGCGCGTTATCCAAAATGAAATATTGGACGAGTTGTCACTGCAAATTATTGAGGGAAAAATAAAAGATGGACAGGCGGTGAAATTATTGATGGAAAAAGGTAAAATTGTGTTCAAATAATAATGAATATCCTCTTGTTTTAGAGGGTATTTTGTTTGCATAAGTTAAGATACATCCTGCACTCCTTGTTAACCCAAGGACTATGCAAGTACACCGACTATCCTACCGAGTAAAAGGATTTGTCAAACTAGCTAGATATGCCATACGATG
>JAVHSM010000080.1:0-1343 GCA_036172155.1 Candidatus Magasanikiibacteriota bacterium | reverse complement strand
CGGATGGCGCGTCTGCAGCCTTCGCGATCGTGATCTTTGTGCGGAACATGTTCATTGCGTTGCCATAAACGATCGCATCTGTGTCGCTGTTCGAAGATGAGGCGTTGAAATCAAGCGATGAGCCTGAGATTGCAAAACCTGAATCCTGACCAGTGGCTGTGATGGAAAGGTTTGTTGTACCTTCAGTTGCCCAGTTAACTCCTTCAGTGTAGATGAAGTTCGGCAAGATACCGAGTTTTTGGCTCGAGCTGGACATACCACCATCACTATAGGCAGTAAGGTCACCGACCACCTTCAACACGATCGAGTTGTTTCGCAACACCTTCAAGTTGCTGATGTTGTCGAATGCTGCAACTGGTGTGGATGTACCACCTGCAGAAGCAGAGCTATCGAGAGATGTCACAGTACCACCGTATTGTGTACCAGTTGACACATCAATAAGCTTCACATTCTTTATTGTACCTGTTGCAGAGAATCCTGGAGTTGATGTTGCGCCACCATTTGTCATGAAGTCAGAGATGACCATCTTGGTCACATTGATGTCTTCATTTTGGTTGGCAGTCAACGTGAAGCGGGCCAATTCGTTTGCTGTTGAACCGAGAACCATTGTCTGAGAGATCGGGGTTGCCGAATCTGGATAGACAGAAAGGTTACCGTTTGCAGCAATGTACATGGTCTGCAGGCCTGCATTTGTACCATCAGAGTCAGATGTATCGACACCTGTTGTGACGCCAGTGGCAGAAATGCTCGATGGATACACTTCACCTGCAGTAAGTGCATTGAGTGAGTCGCGCGATGTGACAGAGAGACCTGTCAAGATATCGCCTGTGATCTTGAAGGAACGCGATCCACCTGCAACCACACGAATTGGTGTGCTTGGGTTGAAAGTGTAGGTTGTGCCGTCGGTTGCTGTAAGTGCACCAACAGTGTTACCAATTTGTGCTCCCTTATCGTCCCAGAGTTTCAAGTTCTGGAAGTAGGTTGCCAAGTTAACTGCATCAGCTGTGTCTTTCAACACAATCTGGCTAATGTCAGAATCTTCACCACCACCTGTGACGACAAATTGAGCGAGATTCACACCTGTCGCACCCATCACTCCTGTTGGGTTACTAATGGTGCGGTTTGAGAACGAGTTGTCGATTGTTGCAACGAGAGCACCTGTTTTCACAGTCACACTGTTTGCGGAAGATGCGGAAGTGTTGATTGCTGTGAGGGATGTTTTACCAGCAGCGTTTGCTGTGCCTGCTGGAAGGTTCATGATGATTGTGTCGTTTGTGATAACTGTTATGTCGCTCAAATCAGCATTGATAACCAATGTCTTTGTTGTTCCTGCTGGAACCACG
>JAVHSM010000079.1:0-6505 GCA_036172155.1 Candidatus Magasanikiibacteriota bacterium | reverse complement strand
AATTTTATTTTCATTATCCGATGAAAGTAAATCAAAATCGTGAATTTATTTTACCAATGATTACTGAGGGTGCCAACTTGGAAACCTCTTCCGCCAATGAACTTTGGATTGTAAAACGTCTATGGCAAGAACATAAATTTAATTCTCGGATCAAAGTTATTTGTAATGGTCCAAAAACTGATGTGTATTTAGCATTGATTAAAGAGCTGAGAGAACAAGGTTTGGATATTGTACCGATTATTGAAGATCATCAAGAATTTGAAAGTTTAAAAAACTATAAAGGTGAAGTTGGTATTCGAGTTGATCTTTGTGTACGTACCAAATCCCACTGGGATCATTCAGTTGATCGTTTTGGTTTTACACCAGATGAGATTTTTGCGCTGGGGAAGATTCGCAATTTAAAAATTTTACACTATCATACCGGTTCACAAATTCCTCATGCCAACGATATTTTGAATGCTTTAAAAGAGGGTTTGTCTATTTATAAAAAATTAAAATTGGTTAATCCTCAACTTGATACGATAGATATTGGTGGTGGTTTCGCTGTTAATCGTGAAAAGAAAAAGATGTATTCAGTGCAGGGAATTGTGCAACGTATTATTAGCTATTTGGACAAACATACCAACAATGTTGGTATCGCTCCACCCCATATTATCTGCGAGTGGGGAAGTCATATTATGGCGCCATCTCAGATTACTGTTTTTAAAATTATTGTTCAAAAAGATGTTAATAAAAAAGGTGCGGCGGCTCGCAAATGGTATATTATCGATGGTAGTTTTATGAATGATCTTATCGATACTTGGGCGATAAAACAAAAATGGCATGTGGTACCGATAAATAATATGGATTCAAAAAAACTTGAAAGAGTTTGGTTGTGTGGTAGTAGTTGTGATAGTGATGACAAATATACAGCGGGTGGTTATGTGCGTCTGCCAAAACTAAAAGAAGGCGAAGATCAGTATGTAGCTTTTTTTGATACTGGTGCTTACCAAGACGCTCTCGGTTCTCAACATTGTTTATTATCTGCTCCGGCAAATATTGTCTGCCAAGATGGTGATATCAAAGTTGCTCACGAACATGAAACTCCGGAAGAAATAGGAAAGAAATTTGGTTGGTAAAATATTATATAATTATTTTTTATGTATCAAAGAACAAAATATCCGAAAAATTTTGGTGGTTTGGGTGGTCAAACGTATAAATCTGCCAGAGCGATAGTATTGCCGGTACCATACGACAAAACTTCTTCTTTTGGAAAGGGTGCCGACAAAGGCCCCCAAGCGGTGATTGATACTTCACCCCAGATCGAGCTGTATGATCGTGAATTTGATTGTGAACCATATACCAAATATGGGATTTTTACATTGCCATCTTTAAAAGTTGGCAAAATGAATTCAGAAAAAATGTTGGCTACGGTTGGTAAAAAATATGGCGAACTTTTGAAAGATAATAAATTTGTTGGTATGCTTGGCGGTGAACATTCTATCACTCCCAGTGTAGTGCCAGCGTTGAAGAAAAAATATCCAAGTTTATCTATTTTGCAATGGGATGCGCACGGTGATTTGCGCGATAGTTATGAAGGAACAAAAAATAGTCATGCCTGCGCGATGCGTCGTTGTTATGACAATGTAGACAATATAGTACAAGTTGGTATTCGTAGTATTTGCCAAGATGAAGCGGATTTTATTAAAGAAAAAAAGATTGCGGATAATATTTTTAGCCCGCGTCGTTTTGGTTTAGATCAGATGACCAAAGCCAAATCTATTGCCGAGATTGTAAAAAAACTTTCTGATGATGTGTATATTACTATTGATTTGGATGGATTTGATCCGAGTATTTTGCCGGCGACCGGTACGCCTGAGCCAGGTGGTTTGGGTTGGTATGATTGTTTGGATTTAATGAAGGCGGTGTTTGAGAAAAAAAATGTAGTTGGTTTTGATGTAGTGGAATTAGCACCGATCAAATGTTTCCCAGCGTCAGAATTTATGGCGTCTTTGTTGGTGTATAAATTATTTAACTATAAATTTTTGTTGTCATTTCGACCGACCCGCCTAAGGCGGGGAGTGGAGAAATCCCCCCTGGTATTTTAAGAGATTCCTCGGCTACGGCGTGAGCCTTCGCTCGGAATGACAACAAAAAAACATACCGTAGGTATGTTTTTTTGTAAAGTTTTTATTTTGTAATATAACCCTGTTTTACCAACAGTTCGGCGTTTAAAATCCCGCCGCCGGCCGCGCCACGGATAGTGTTGTGACTAAGGCCAACAAATTTGAAATCAAATACCGGACATACACGTAGACGACCAACACTTACCGCCATACCTTGTTCACTACCGCGATCTTTTTTTGGTTGGGGGCGATTGTCTTCATTCAAATAAATTATGGCTTGTTTTGGCGCCATCGGTAAAGATAATTTTTGTGGCACTGAAGAAAATTTTTGCCAGATAGAAATAATTTGTTCTTTGGTTGGTTTCTTTTTCTTGAATGACAGGCTCACACAGGCGGTGTGACCATCGCTTACCGGTACACGATTGCAAGCGGCTGTAATAATGATGTCGTTTGCCAAAACAAATTTTCCTTTTTTTACTTCACCCAAAATTTTAAGCGGTTCGGTTTCGGTTTTTTCTTCTTCGCCTCCAATATATGGGACAATATTATCTATCATATCGAGACTGGGTACACCCGGATAGCCGGCTCCGGAAATAGCCTGCATGGTCACAACTGACAAACGATCGATTTCATACCCGGATTGGCGCAAAGCATAGATTGGAGTTAAAAAACTTTGGACACTGCAGTTTGGTTTTACAGTGATAAAACCTTTTTTCCAACCACGGTTTTTTCTTTGGGTGTCGATTATTTTAGTGTGATCGGAATTTATTTCTGGAAGCAACATTGGTACATCTTCTGTCCAGCGGTGAGCGGACGCGCTCGATATCACCGGCAATCCGGTCGCGGCAAAACTTTCTTCCAGTTGTTTTACTTTTTCTTTGTCAGACATTTCAACAGCACAAAAAACAAAATCACAAGCACATGCGATTTTTTCAATATCATTGGCATCAACAACAACAAGTTCGCCGACTTTCTCCGGAATCGGTTCGGTCATATGCCAGCGTCCTTTTACCGATTGGGCGTAAGGAACACCAGCCGATTGGGCTGAAGCGGCCACACAAGTTATTTCAAACCAAGGATGTCCTTCTAACAAAGTAATATATCTTTGTCCCACCATACCGGTGGCGCCGATGATACCAACACGAAACATAGATTAATTATTTATGAATAAAAGTTTTATGCATTATTTTTAATAATGACACGATATCTTTTTTGGAAACAACCATACCTTCCATCCGTCTGCAATTTGGATATGGATAGGCACCAACGATTGCTCGGGGATCAAAAGTATTTAAGGTTTTGTTAAAAAGATTTACATCTTTCCAATTGAAACTTCCAACGACAGTGATCATGTGCACAGTTTCAATATTTATTTCCGGAATTTTTGTTTTTACTTCTTGAATTAATTGGGACAAGTGTCCGCTAGAATCTTCTACGGACACATGCAGATAAGCGGGGTCGTTCCAGATTAAGACCACATTTATTTTGTGACGAGCGCATAAATTACTTATTTCAAACAGTCGTTCGTAACCACGCGCGTCGCCTTGGCGCAAGGAAAATAAAGTTAAATTCTTTTTGAAACTTACCATTTTTGCTCCTGGCTGTGGATATTTGGTATCACGAACGACAGTTTTATCTTTTGAATTTTTTAAAGAGGCGATTTCGGCGTCGATTTTATATTGACGCAAATAGCGCACGGCTTTGCCCTGAATTACTTTGCCGGCTTCCTCGATTTCATCATAACTCAAAAATGGAATAGTGTGTGCTTTTGGCACGAGTTTGGGGTCGGCAGAATATACCGCGCCAACATCTTTCCATAATATAACTTTGGATGCTCGCAAAGCGGCACCGACAAAACAAGCGGTAGTATCGGTACCACCACGACCCAAAAGGGTGGTTATGCCTTTACTGGTGCGACCGGTAAAGCCGGCGATGATAGGGATATTTTTTATACTCTTCATGAAGAGTATAAAATTTTTTTCGGATTCTTCATATAAAATGTTGGCATCTTTTATGACGGCATCGGTAAGCAGAGGGATGTCTTCGGCAAAAACAGTCGTCGTTTTGAGGTTTTTTTCAAAAAAATACTCCGCAACGCAAGTGGCAGATAATTTTTCACCATAAGCGGTAATTTTGGCCTCAAGTTCAGTGGTTGGATTGCTGACATAGGCTTCCAAATCTTTTTTTAATGAAACCATTATCTTGTCTAGGCTGGTAACGATGAGATTTTTTGTTTGAGGTGATGTTTTGATAGTCTCAAAAAGTTCCAGATGTATTTTTTTGAGATGCTCCAGAAAATCTTGAATAGTAAATTTGTTTTTGGATAAATTTTCCAAAAATAAAATAATAGTGTCGGTAACATCTTTTATAGCTGACACCACTACGATCGGTGAGTAGTCATTTTTTATTTGTTTTTGGAGTTCATTTTTTACCAATGGTAAAAGAGCCGGCATCATAATACCACCACCACATTTATTTACAACATATTTTTTGGACATATATTTTTTTGTCATCCTGAATGTAATGTAATGAAGGATCCCCTAAAGTCTGGCCGAATGGTTTCTTCTCCGCCTTTGGCGGATCAGAATAACAGTTGGAATGAAAAAATTATTTTTATATAGCGTAATGCTATCATAAAGTTTGGGGATTTACAACAGATAATGTGTTGACAGCAAGGTTTCGCGGGTATAAAATTATTTTGGAAATAGCTTATATTTTAAATGTATAATTTATGAACAAAGTTCTCATCCTCGGCGCCGGTGGTGTCGCCAAAGTTACCGCGCTAAAATGCGCTAGCCAGCCGGAAGTTTTTAATGAAATTGTGATGGCTAGTCGCACGCTGGAAAAATGTGACAAAATAGCGGAAGCGGCCAAAAGACTATCAGGTACCACTATTCAAACTGATAGTGTTATTATTGATCTCAATGATAAAGCCAATGTGGTGCAACTTTTAGAAAAACACCAACCTCAAGTTTGTATCAATTTGGTTGATCCTTATTATGATTTAGTAATAATGGAAGCTTGCTTGGAGGCGAAAGTAAATTATGTGGATACTGCCAACTATGAACCAATCGACGAAGCTCGTTTGCGCTACGATGAGCAGTGGGCGATGAGCGAAAAATTCAAACAAGCTGGTCTTTTGGCTGTGCTTGGTTGTGGATTTGATCCTGGGGTAACTCAGGCGATGACTGCTTATGCGGCTAAAAAATATTTTAACGAATTACACGAGTTACATATTATGGATTGTAACGCTGGCAATCACGGACATGTTTTTGCTACTAATTTTAGTCCTGAAATTAATATTCGTGAGATAGTGGCTCTCGCTCGCTATTGGAAAGACGGCAAATGGGTAGAAGTTGAAGCCATTATCAACCCATTGGAATCACGCCAAAATCATCATTTTGAATTTAATTATCCAGAAATCGGGCCAAAAGATACCTACCTACTATTTCATGAGGAATTACAATCTTTGGTCAAAAACTTTCCAACTCTCAAATATGCCACTTTTGGTATGACTTTTGGTCAACAATATTTGACCCATTTGCGTGTTTTACAAAATGTCGGTATGACTCGTATTGATAAAGTAAAATATGGTGAATGTGAAGTAGTACCAGTCAAATTTTTGGAAAAATTATTGCCAGATCCCGCCTCACTCGCCAAAAATTATACCGGAAAAACCAATATTGGCTGTGTAATAAAAGGTTTGGATAAAAACAACCAACCAAAATCATACTATATTTATAATATTTGCGATCATGCACAGTGTTACAAAGAAACTGAATCACAAGGTATTTCTTTTACCGCCGGTGTGCCACCAATGACTGGCGCCAAAATGATTTTGACTGGGCAGTGGAAGGGTGAAGGTGTATTTAATGTCGAACAGATGAACCCGGATCCATTCATGCAGGCACTCATGACCGATGGTTTGCCTTGGGTGGAGGTATTCGATCAAGACGTGCCTGAAGTAAAATGGTAACAAAATATTTTATGCCAAAAAATCAAAAAACTTCGGAAACATATTTTACTTTTCCTTCACATGTTACATTCAAATATCTCCAAGATGTAGAAAAGCAAACTGCGAATATTCAAACTCCGGCTTATGTAATCGATGAAGCGGTACTTGAAGAAAATTTGCAAATTTTGAAAAAAGTAAAAGATCAAACTGGCTGTAAAATATTATTGGCGCTCAAAGCTTTTTCTTTGCGTGCTTCGTTTCCTTTGATTGGGAAATATTTGGATGGGGCTTGTGCCAGTGGTGTCTTTGAGGCGCGTCTTGGCCATGAGGATTTCAAAAAAGAAGTGCATACTTTTTCTCCGGCCTTTAGTGATAAAGATACTAAAGAGATCATCAAAAATTCCGATGTCGTGATTTTTAATTCTTTTTCTCAATTGCGTACTTT
>JAVHSM010000078.1:0-1357 GCA_036172155.1 Candidatus Magasanikiibacteriota bacterium | reverse complement strand
ACTTCACCGTCTCTGCACCGATCGTTAAAGCATTAGATACAACTGCTGCCGGAGACACTTTTAACGGAGCTTTAGCTGTTGCTCTTACGGAAAAAATGGAATGGGGAAAAGCTATAAAATTTGCCGTGGAAGCAGCTTCTATTTCGGTGACTAGGCAGGGAGCACAAGCTTCTATTCCTTTCAGAAATGAAATTGGATTATAAATTAATAAACTCTATAAAGGTTGACTTATGTTTATTGTAGAAAATTATCAATTAGCAATTTTACTTTGTGTTGTAACGATGTTCTGTTGGGGTTCTTGGGCAAATACTACTAAACTTACAACAAAGAATTGGCGATTTGAACTCTTCTACTGGGATTATGGTTTTGGAATTCTGCTTGCAACTCTCGTTCTTGCTTTTACATTAGGAAATAACGGAACAGAAGGAAGAGCTTTTCTTCAAGATATTAAACAAGCAGGTTTTGATAATATACTTTCTGCTCTTGTTGGCGGTATCATTTTTAATCTATCGAATATTTTGTTGGTTGCTGCAATTGCCATTGCCGGCATGTCTGTTGCCTTTCCGGTAGGAATAGGGATTGCTTTGGTGCTTGGCGTAATTGTAAATTATATTTCTATTCCGCAGGGAAATCCAGTGTTAATTTTCGGTGGTGTGGCTTTGATTACTTTAGCAATTATACTCAACGCAAAAGCATATCAGAAATTGCAGACGACCTCGTCGGAAAAAGTTTCAAAAAAGGGACTGATCCTCTCAGTTATTAGTGGATGTCTAATGGGTTTATTTTACAAATATGTTGCTGTCTCGATGGTTTCTGATTTTAATCTTCCCGAAGCAGGAAAGCTGACACCCTATACCGCACTCTTCTTTTTTGCTATTGGTGTCGTGGTAAGTAGTTTCCTTTTCAACTCGATACAAATGAAACGACCGTTTGTTGGTGTTTCAGTTTCTTTTGGTGATTATTTTAAAGGCAAAATGAAAGATCACTTAATCGGAATTTTAGGTGGTGTTATTTGGAGCGTAGGAATGTCGTTAAGCATCCTTGCTTCCGGTAAAGCAGGTCCGGCTATATCCTACGGATTGGGTCAGGGTGCAACTGTTGTGGCTGCGCTTTGGGGAATTTATATCTGGAAAGAATTTGAAAAAGCTCCGTCCGGAACAAAACCGCTTTTGAATATCATGCTGTTGTTATACATAGCTGGTTTGGCGATGATCATTTTAGCAAAGTAGCGGACAAGCAAAAAGTTTATGAATGTTTTTTTTTAATTGATTTGAACGGAACTCAAATCAATTCTTCTTTAATAATTCGCCAGCATATTTAAAAGTTCATCTTTCGTAAACGGTTTTGAAAGATATTC
>JAVHSM010000077.1:0-1358 GCA_036172155.1 Candidatus Magasanikiibacteriota bacterium | reverse complement strand
GAGAAAAATTGGAGTTACCAATTGATATATTATTTTTTAACGAAGTGATCGGTCCCCCGTCTATCAAAGATTTTAAAGATAAATTTTCCGATGTTTTCAAAAAAAATAATAAAAAAATAAAAGTTTTTGACCCAAAAAAAATATTTTTTATTCCCGATCATACTGTACCGTCATCATCGGTCGCCGTGTCCGAAGGAATCGACTTGATGGAACAATTTTCCAAAGAACAAGGAACTAAATGCTATAAAGAAGGCGACGGAATTGAACATGTAGTTATGATCGAGAACGGTTATATTGTCCCTGGAAAAATTATAATCGGGACAGATTCTCACACCGATACAAACGGTGCATTAAACACGCTTGCTTTTGGAGTGGGAACGACGGACGCAACTTACGCCATGGCCACCGGTTATCTCTATGATTTTGAGATCCCGAATACAATCAGATTTAATCTAAAAGGAGAATTTAGAAAAGGGGTTTATGGAAAAGACTTGATTTTGTATTTGATTGGAAAACTTGGGGTTGACGGCGCCTCAAAAAAAATTATTGAGTTTGGCGGGCCGGCATTAAAAAATATTTCGCTTGAACAGCGGATCACGATTGCCAATATGGGTGTGGAGATGGGGGCAAGAACCGCAATTTTTGAACCTGACGAACAACTTAAATCATATTTAAAGGACAGAAATAAATTTCTTTATAAATTTTATTTTGCGGATAATAATTGTGACTATGAAAGAGTGGTTGATGTTGATATCTCAAAACTTGAACCTTGTGTAGCTTTTCCTCATAAACCAAGTAATATAATCAACATTTCTAAAATAAAAAAATCTGTCAAAATCACCGATGCATTTTTAGGGGCCTGCACAAACGGGCGGTATGAAGATTTTGTTGAATCAGCAAAAATTCTGAAAGGGAAAAAAATACATAAAAATGTTAATTTTGTCGTCATACCGGCCTCTCGAAAAGTATATAACCGGCTTATGAAAGAGGGAATATTGCAAATATTTTCAGAAGCCGGAGCCAATATTGAGTCCTCAAATTGCGGTCCATGTTTTGGCAAACATATGGGGGTGATCGGTCGTAATGCTCAAATGATTTCCTCTTCAAATCGTAACTATATTGGCCGGATGGGGTCACGTGACGCAAAGATATTTTTGGCGTCCCCGGTGACCGTCACGGCTGCAGCTGTAGCCGGAGAGATAGTTGATCCACGAAAATACTTATGAAAAAAAATATTACCGTATTACTAGGCGATGGAGTTGGGCCCGAAGTAACCGGTGAGGCGGTTAAAGTCCTAAAAAGAATTGCCGAAAAATTTCATCATCAATTTATTTTTTCCGAAGGATTAATTGGTGCTG
>JAVHSM010000076.1:0-25113 GCA_036172155.1 Candidatus Magasanikiibacteriota bacterium | reverse complement strand
CGCAGTGGATTTTTTTGCAGATGTTTAAAAAAGGTTTGGCTTTTGAATCTTTTGCACCGATAAATTGGTGCCCAGATTGCAAGACTGGTTTGGCCAACGAAGATCTCGAAGGTGGATTGTGTGAACGCTGTGGTAGTGAAATCGAACGCAAGCCGATGCGTCAGTGGGTATTGCGTATTACCGATTATGCGGAAAAGCTTTTGTCTGGGCTCGACACTTTGACTGCTTGGCCTGAACATATTAAAAAAATGCAGAGCGATTGGATTGGAAAGAGTGAGGGGGCGCTGGTGGATTTTCGCGTCATCCTGAGTGAAACGAAGGATCCCTTAAAGTTAGATAAAATGGATTCTTCGGCTATGCCTCAGAATGATGGGGTACTCAAAATTTTCACCACTCGTCCCGATACTTTGTTTGGCGCGACCTATATGGTAGTGGCGCCAGAACATCCTTTGATTAAAGAAAATTTAGAAAAAATTTCAAATAAAAAAGAAGTAGAGGAATATTTGGAAAAGGCTAAGAGTAAAAGTGATTTGGAACGAACAGAGTTACAAAAAGAAAAAACTGGTGTGGAATTACAAGGAATGAAAGCCATCAATCCAGTGAATGGAGTGGAGCTACCAATTTTTGTGGCTGATTATGTATTATATGGTTATGGTACGGGAGCGATTATGTCGGTGCCAGCTCATGATGAACGGGACTTCGAGTTTGCTAAAAAATATAATTTACCAATTAAATGCGTAGTTGATCCATCTTTTCAAATAAGTGATGAAACAGAAGAAGAACTTGAAAATAAACGAGATAGAATTTTGAACGGTAAAGAATGTTTTCGTTTGAATGGCAAAATGATTAATTCTGATTTTTTAAATGGACTAAGTTGGATGGATGCTAAAGAAAAAATAACCACTTGGTTAAAAGAAAGAAGTTTGGGTGAAAGTAAAATCCAATACAAATTGCGTGATTGGGTGTTTTCTCGTCAGCGTTATTGGGGTGAGCCTATTCCACTTGTTAATTGTGAAAAATGTGGTTTGGTACCAGTACCGGAAAGCGAACTGCCACTTGAACTTCCAAAAGTAAAAAATTACGAACCAAGTGGTACCGGTGAATCACCTCTGGCTACCATCACCGATTGGGTGAATACCAAATGTCCGCAATGTAGTGGTTCAGCCAAACGGGAAACCAATACTATGCCACAATGGGCAGGAAGTTGTTGGTATTATTTGCGCTACGAAGATGTTCATAATGATAAAGAATTGGTTAGTAAAGAAAAAGAAAAATATTGGTCACCGATTGATCTGTATATCGGTGGTGCCGAACATGCTACCCGTCATTTGATCTACGCTCGTTTTTGGCACAAATTCTTATTTGATATCGGTGCAGTAAATTATCCGGAACCATTTATCCGTTTGCAAAATGTCGGTTTGATATTGGCCGAAGACGGTCGCAAGATGAGTAAGCGCTGGAATAATGTTATAAATCCTGACGAAGTGGTGGCTGAATATGGTGCCGATGCGATGCGTTTGTATGAAATGTTTATGGGTCCGTTTGACCAGCCATGTGCTTGGAGTACTAAAGGAGTGGTGGGAGTGCGCCGATTTTTGGAAAGAGTTTGGATGTTGAGTGAAAAGGGGATTGCTTCGTCGACTACGACTCCTCGCAATGACAGGGTGACAACCATTTTGCACCAAACTATAAAAAAAGTTTCTGAAGATATTGAAGCGTTATGTTTTAATACGGCGATTTCTTCTATGATGGTGTTGTCCAATGAAATGGGCAAAGCGGAATCAATTAGTAAAGAAGATTTTTGCGTATTATTAAAATTATTATCTCCATTTGCGCCGCATATGACTGAGGAATTGTGGAATGAAGCGGGGAATAAGGAAAGTATTTTTGAATCGGCTTGGCCACAATACGATGCTGAGTTGGCCAAAGATGAAGAAATCACTTTGGCCGTGCAAGTTAATGGCAAATTGCGTGACACACTTGTTGTAAACGCGGATATTTCCGAAGAATCCGCCAAGACTTTGGTTTTAAACAGTGAAAAAATCCAAAAATGGTTGGATGGCAAAGAACCGCGTAAGATAATATATGTCAAAGGAAAATTAATCAGTATAGTGGTTTAAAAAATTTATTAAATTAAAATAATTTACAGGTGTTGAGTCTGTGAATTATTTTTTTATGTGTTATAGTGTTGTCATAATCACAATCCAATGAAAAAGCGACACAAAATCTCTATTTATTATTTAGCATTGTTTGTTTTTTTGGCTAGCATTGCCACCGCCTATTTTTTTTATTGGCGCGATATTAAAATTAGTCAAATTGAGGCTGTGGAAACCAGTAATGAATTGGATCAACTGAAAATTGTCGAAGATCAGGTCAAAAACTTGGTCGCGGCCGCATCATCCACACTCAAAGAAGAAGATAAAAAAGATGTTAGTGTCAGATATAATACCCGCTTTGGTATTTTGATGTATCATCATATCAATTATAAGGCGCGGCGTTTGTCGGTCAAACCGGAAATTTTTGACGCGCAAATAAAATACCTGTTGGATCAGGGATATAAATTTATAAAATTAAGCGAAGCATTTAAAACTTTTGCGGCGGCTACTTCCAGCGTCCCTTATGATAAGACTTTGGTATTGACATTTGATGATGGTTATCGTGATTTTTATTTGAATGCTTATCCAATTTTAAAAAAATATAATGTACCGGCAAGTTTTTATGTTATCAATCAAGATATTGGCAAGATTGGCAATGTGACTTGGGAGATGATTAAATCATTGCATCAAGATGGATTGGTGGAAATTGGTGTGCATACCGTTAATCATTTGACCTTGGGAAAACAAAAGCCAGCAGTGGCTTTTGCCCAAATGAGTAAAAGCAAAGAGTTGCTTGAAAAAGGATTGAATGACAAAATAGATACGATTGTTTATCCATTTGGCAGTTTCAACCAAAGTGTCAAACAGCAGGCCAAAGCCATCGGTTTTATCGGGGCGGCCAGTGTCTATTTCGGTGATCGTCCCAGCGGCAAAGATTTGTATGCTTGGCGGCGAGTGATGATTACCAATAGTGATGTCGGTCCATTACTATTGCGTAAACTATTTATTGGGTTTGAAATTATTAAATAAAATTATTTTTTTATTGTCATCTCTTTGTAATTTTTGTCATTCCCGCGAAAGCGGGAATCTGGAGTATTTATTATTAGATTCCCGTTTGCACGGGAATGACATGTTATAATTGTTTGAAAATCTAAATTTGTGATATAATACAGCTATAAATTTATGACTACTGAAAATAAAAAATTAAAACGAGTTTTGATTGTTGAAGATGAAAAGCCAATGTCGCGCGCATTGGAATTAAAACTCAAGCACTCTGGGTTTGAAACCAAAACTGCTTTTGATGGTGAGGAGGCTTTAGAATTTTTGAAGAAAGAAAAATTTGACATGATTTTATTGGATTTGATGATACCCAAAATAGACGGTTTTGGAGTAATGAAATATCTCAAAGAAAAAAAAGATAAAACACCAATCATTGTCGCGTCAAATTTAGGACAGGAGGATGACGCCCAAAAAGCCAAATCTATGGGAGCAAAATGGTATTTTGTAAAATCCGATACGCCTATCAATAAAATTGTCGATTATATCGTCGGCACTTTAATCTCATAGATTATATCAAAGTATGCAAATTGATGATAAAAAAATAAAACAGGTTTTACTTGACGGCAACTATGTGACTGCCGATGATATCGCTAAAGCCGAAGTGGCCGTAAAAAAAACCGAAGGCTCGGCGGTGGATTGGTTGTTGTCCGCGGAAATCATCAACAAAGATTTATTGGGGCAGGCGATAGCCGAATCAGAAAAAGTGAGTTATGCCAATCTCAATACTTACAAACCAAGTCGTGAGCAGGTGCGATTGATTCCGGAAGATATTGCCAAACAATTTCATGTTGTGGTATTCCGTCAAGATGGCGACGAAGTGATGGTAGCGACCGATGAGCCCACTCAGGCGGAATTGACCAAGAGTCTAAAAGCTGTTTTTAAAGGAAAAAAAATCACCGTTGCTTTTGCTTTTATAGAAGATATTGAAGAGGCATTTGTCAGTTATCTCAAAACCTTGGAAACTAGATTTGGTGAAATTATCAAACAGCAAAAAAGAATCGCACCGGAGATTATTGAGGAAATTGTCGATGATGCGGTGGCTTATCGTGCTTCGGATATTCATTTGGAACCGCAAGAAAAAGACGTGTTAGTGCGTTTTCGCATTGATGGTGTAATGCAAGAGGCCGGTCGGATTCCCAAAGAATACTACGGAAATATTTTAAATCGTATCAAAGTGCAGGCGCTTTTGCCGATTGACGAACATTATTCCGCGCAGGACGGTGCGATTCGCCAAGTGCGAGAAAATGTCAATATTGATATGCGTATTTCTATTTTGCCTACTCTCAATGGCGAAAAAGTAGTAATTCGTTTGTTGGCACAGTATGTTCGCAGTTTTTCTTTTAATGATTTGGGCTTATCCGATCATGATCAAAAATTACTTCTCAAAGCCGTTGACAAACCATTTGGGATGATTTTGGTGACTGGCCCTACTGGTTCCGGCAAAACTACTTCTTTATACGCGCTTTTGAAGCTGATGAATACTCCGGATGTTAATATTACTACTATTGAAGATCCGGTCGAATACAAAATGCCGGGGGTGAACCAGATTCAGGTGAATCAGCAAACCAATCTTACTTTTGCCAAAGGACTGCGTTCGATTGTGCGCCAAGATCCGGATATTATTTTAGTCGGTGAAATTCGCGATCAAGAAACGGCCGAGACTGCGGTAAATGCCGCTTTGACCGGTCATTTACTTTTGTCCACTTTTCACGCCAACGACGCTGCCACTTCGATACCGCGTTTGTTGGATATGGGTATCGAACCATTTCTGTTGGCCTCGACCTTGGAGGTATTGATCGCTCAGCGCTTAGTGAGGAAAATTTGTGATCAATGTCGATATAGCATTACGCTAACCAAAGAAGAATTAAAAAAGAATATACCGGAAGAAGCCAAAAAATATTTCTCTGGCGCGCGGACGGTTTTATACAAAGGCAAAGGCTGTGATAGTTGTGGCAATACCGGTTTTCGTGGGCGTACCGCTATTTATGAATTTATTGAAATTACCCCGGAGATTCAAGAATTAATTTTGCAAAATCCGTCTACGGCACAGATTTGGAAAGTCGCTCGCCATCAAGGTTCGGTAACCCTATTTGAAGATGGTGTGGAAAAGGTAAAAAATGGAGTCACAACTTTGGAAGAATTATTACGCGTAGCCGAACCGCCAAAATTTTAAAATAATTTTCCTATGAAAAAGGAAAAAATAATAGACACAAAAATTATTTCCGAAAAAAAGAAAAAATCAATTTTATCTTTTACTTTTGGATTTGCCGAAGAAAAAGAGTATTTTGTAGAAAATTTATCTATGCTGTTGGCTTCGGGGATGGATATTATTGAGGCTATGGAAGCGATAAAAGCTGAAGTAAAATCTAGTCATCTGATAAATATTATTGATCAGCTAGTAGAGGATATCAACATTGGATTTAGTTTGTGGCAAGCGCTAGGGAAGACCAATTTATTGCCGCCACATATTATTTCATTGATCAAAATCGGTGAAGAGAGCGGTCGATTGCACGAGAGTCTGGGGGTGGTAGTAGTACAACAAGCCAAGAACCGATCCTTCAAATCCAAAATCAGAGCGGCCATGATGTACCCATTGTTTGTAATGGGGGTGGCAATGATAGTTGGTATCGGGATCGCCTGGTTTATTTTACCGCGTTTGGCGACGGTTTTTAGTCAGCTTAATCTCAAATTGCCATTGGTTACCAGACTGTTGATGGGGCTGGGTAGTTTTTTGGCGCGTTATGGAGCGGTAGTGGTACCAACTTTTATTGTAGTAGTATCTGTAATTTTTTATTTCTTGTTCTTTTTTCAAAAAACAAAATTTATCGGTCAGGCAATTTTATTTGCCATCCCTGGTATAAAAAATTTAATTAGAGAGGTAGAGCTGGCGCGTTTTTCTTATATCATGGGGACACTACTTCAAGCCGGTTTGCCAGTGTTGGAAGCGCTTGGGTCGCTGAAAGATTCTAGCACTTTGCATGCTTATGGAAAAATTTATTCTTCATTGTGCAGTGCCGTGGAAGAAGGAAAATCTTTTGAAGAATATTTTCATTCCAATCGGAGGATGAAAAAATTTATTCCCACTCCGGTGCAAAGTTTGATAGCGGTAGGGGAGCGTTCTGGCAAGTTGGCTAAAATATTTTTGAATATCAGTGAAAATTTTGAGGCTAAGACAGAGTTGACTACCAAAAATTTAAGCGTAATTTTGGAGCCACTACTGTTGGTGATAGTTTGGTTGGGAGTAGTAGCAGTAGCTTTGGCAGTGATTTTGCCGATTTATAGTTTAGTTGGTGGTTTGAGCAACAAACAAGATGTGACCGGACAATCAGGCTCGGCGCGAATTACTCCACCTGTCATTTCTACTGTTTCCACGAATAATAAATTAACGACTACTTCGACATTGCCGATAACAATTTCCACCAGCTCCGTCATTATCATTGGGCCAAAAGGAGTTCCTACCAGTAGTATTGTTTCCACCACTTCGGTCATTTTACCGGTTAGTCACAACACCTTTGTTCAGGCGAATGGTAATCTGGAAGTGGTTGAAAGCAAGTTGGGTTATTTGAATATTCGCACTGCCACTTCTTCCAAATCGGCTCTCATTCGAAAAGCTTTTTCCGGAGAAAAATTTAATTATATTGCCACTCAAAACAGTTGGTATCAGGTTGTTTTGGGAGCCAATGAATTTGGTTGGGTGAACGCTCAATATATAAAAGTCTCATCACCCACACCCACCCCCTAATTTATGAGGATGATTTTCAAAAATATTTTTTTTGCTAAGCCATTTTTCAATAAAAATGGCTTTACGCTTTTGGAATTATTATTGGTGGTTGGTCTAATGGGATTGTTGGCGGTGATTGGGGCGCCAATGTATTTGTCGTTGCAATCGGAAAATGAAATGAATATTACCTCGGTGACGGTTGCAGACGCGCTTAGGCGGGCGCAACTGAAAGCGCAAGCCGTCGATGGCGATTCGGCTTGGGGAGTGGAAATAAATACCGGTACGACCACTCTTTTCAAAGGACAAAATTTTGTCAATCGCGATCAAACCTTTGACGAAAATTTTTCGACCAATAATAATGTTGTTTTATCCGGTATCAAAGAAATTATTTTTTCTGCTTTTTCCGGTTTGCCTGTCAGTACCGGAACAATTATTTTGCAACACAATGATGGGCGAAAGTTGCAATTTAGCATCAATGAATTGGGAATAATTAATCCGCAATAAAATATGAGAGAGATTCATGATAAAATTATTGTTGGTAGGCAAGGTTTCTCGTTGGTAGAAATAATTTTAGCAACCGGTATGGTCGCTTTACTTGCCGTTATTTTTTTGGGAGTTTTGGGGTTTAGTCAGGAGAGTACAATTCGCGCCGGTCAGCGCGGGCGGGCGATTTTTTTGGCGGAAGAAGGTTTGGAAGCAGTACGCGCTATTCGTGATGAAAATTTTGGCAATCTCATTTCCGGTGACTATGGTTTGCAGGTTGCCGGTGGCAAGTGGAATTTTGTTTCTCAACCGGACTTGACCGATATTTTTACTCGTACTTTAAAAATTACCGATGTTGACACGCATACCAAACAAATAAATTCACAAGTGCAATGGACTCAAACCGGCGGCAATAAAGTGTCTGTATTTTTTTCTACAATTTTGACCGATTGGCGCACGGCCAGCAGTACCGGTACCAGCACTGAATTTTGCACCGTAAATTAATTTTATGTTTTTAAAAAACTACATTTTGTCATTCCCGCCCCCGCTTCGCGAGGATAAACTCCAGCAGGAATCTAGGAACAGAAAAGATTCCCGTTTTCACGGGAATGACAACAGAGGTTTTACACTTATCGAATTGTTGTTATATACCGTGATTGCCGCTGGGTTGCTGTTGAGTATCACGGCTCTGCTGTCTCTTTTGATTCAATCTCGAACTAAAAATGAAACTATTAGTTTGATAGATCAGGAAGGGTTGCAAATCATTCAAATTATTACTCAAGAAACTCGTAATGCCAAAATGGTGATTTCGCCGTTAGTTAGTGCTAGTAGCACTGTCTTACAAATACAAAATAATCTTGGACAAGATATAAAATTTGATTTGGCGAGTAATACTTTGTATATGAGTAAATCAAACCAGATATTAAATTTATCATCTTCCAATATTTTAGTTTCCGGTTTGCAATTTTCCAATTTGTCGTCCGACATGTCTCGTAATTCAATAAAAATAGAATTTAATCTTAGTTATAATAATGTGTCCAATCGCACTGAATATAATTATAGCCAAACATTTTATGATACCGCGACCTTACGATAATTTTGAAAATAAAAATGGTTTCGCCGTTTTGATTGGCGTTTTGATTGTTGGCGCTTTTGGACTGGCAGTGGTTTTATATTTGATTTTATCGGGAGTATATTCTTATCAAAATAGTTTTGTGTTGGAAAAATCCAACAGCGCCAAGGCGTTGGCCAATGCTTGCGTGGAATCGGCGTTAAGTAAAATTCAATTATGCTCATCAACGGTCGGAATTGGCAGTGTACAGATAGGTAATCAAGCCTGCAATTACGAAATTATTTTAACCGCACAACAGTCTAGGACGATTCAAACTACCGCTTTTATTGGTACGGTAGTACGCAAAGTGAAAGTATTGGTAAATCAAGTTGATCCAATAGTAACTGTCGGTTCTTGGCAAGAGGTACAGTCATTTTGATTTTTTTGAATAAGGAAAATATGATATAATACTGTCAATGTTTATGGATTATTTTAAGTCTGACCATCGAGGTTTCACTCTCCTAGAAATACTCCTAGTAGTCGCCGCCATCGCCATCCTAGCTGGGATTGTTATTGTTGCGATAAATCCTGCCAGACAGTTGGCTCTAGTACGAAACACCGCCCGCCGTAGTGATGTCAACACTATCTTAAATGCTATCTATCAATACTCTCTAGATAACAACGGATTATTCCCACCCAGCATAGACACTAACCTAAAAATGTTGGGTACAGCCATCTCTGGTTGTGATGTCTCATGTGGAAGTACAGGTAGTAGTGCTTCCAGTTCTAACCCAATTTCTATCACCGACAACAGCCAGCTCACCTTTGCCGGTGTTTTTTCCAACACCACTTACAACACCAATAATTCTCTTTTAAATCTTTCCTCTAGTCAGATATCTGGTACTTACACTTCAGATATCAAAGACGCCTCTGCTAGTGCTGTTTGGTCTACTCTTGCTTGGACACCCAACAGACCAACAGGCAAAGCTTTGCCCAACAATGGTGCTATTGAAACTGGTTATCCAACAGGTAACGCTAATATGACCGGTAATGTATTGCTTATGCATTTGGATGAGAGTAGTGGGTCGACCACTTTTGTGGATGGATCTGGTAGTGGAAATAATGCCACTTGCAGTGGAACAGGGTGTCCGACAACTGGAGATGGAAAATTTGGTGGGGGGATGAATTTTGATGGGACAAAGGTGATTCAAAGTACGATTAATAATAATTTTACCAATAAAGCGAGTGCTTCGGTTTGGTTTAATAGAAGTGGAGTAGGTGCTAATGCAAATCCTATGATAATTGACGTTAGTAGTGATGGTGGTTTTGCCCAAACTGGATTTAAACTTTATCATCAATGGTATAATAATGTATTCGAGTATAAGTGGATAGTAAAAGATAGTGGTGCATGGACTTCGTGTTTTTTGCATACCATTTTTTCAGAAGCTACTGACAAAAATCAGTGGATCAATCTAACTGGTACTTACAACGGTACAGTGGCTAAGCTTTATCGCAATGGAGTAGAAATTAATAGTACTGCATGTGTAGGCGGAAATATACAATTTGCAAATAATAATTTGTATGTCGGTAATAATATTCAAGGTCTTATCGACGAAGTTTCTATCTACAACCGCGCCCTCTCCGCCACCGAAATCTCCGATATGTACAAACGCGGTGTCCTCTCTTTAAAACATCAAGTAAGAAGTTGTTCCAACAGTAATTGTTCTGATGGAACCTTTGTTGGACCGGATGGGACTGCAAATAGTTATTATTCTGAAAGTAGTAATAGTACTGCTTCTACTCCTTCTTTGTCTTTGACTAATGTAGGTAACAACAGATATTTTCAATACAAGTCATTCTTTGATACTATTGATTCTCTCTTAACTCCAGAGTTAGAAAATATTACAATCAGTGCTAGTACCGTTGGTGGTAGTGGTAGTCAGTCTGTTTCATCTACCGCCAGTATTTGTCTAGATATTTCCTTAGCTCTATCTCCAAACTATATTACATCTGTTCCTTTTGATCCAAAAACCGGTAACGATAGTCAAACATATTATGCAGTTAAAAAGACCACTGGTGGTAGAATAAATGTCCAATCATGTTCAGCAGAGAATGGGGAAAGTATTAGTGTAACCAGATAAGCCTTTCCTTTACAAGTCTTTTTTTGATATACTAGACGGTAGGTGTATTCAGATAAAATTATTTAATTTAAAAATTTATTTATTAATTATTCATATTATGAATACAAATAATATTGGTAAAAGAGGTTTTACTCTTTTGGAAATTTTGTTGGTGGTCGCCGCGATCGCTATTTTGGCCGGTATCGTAATTATCGCAATTAATCCTGGAAAACAATTAGCCGATACTCGTAACGCGCAAAGACGTGTAAATGTGAATACAATTTTAAATGCGGTGTATCAATATGAGATAGATAATAAAGGGGCTTTGCCGGCAGGAATTCCAGTAGCACCAACAGGGGCTTTGGAAATTTGTAAAACTGGTGGTGTGTGTACCGGTCTAGTAGATTTGTCGTCTCTAACGCTTAATGAAACTTATTTAACAGCAATACCAACCGATCCGACTGGTGTTAATACTAACGGTACCGGTTATAAAATTCAGCAAAGCGCCAATGGTCGTATTACTGTAAATGCTCCATCTGCCGAACAAAATGCAAATATTAGTGTAACCAGATAAAACATGTTTTTTACCGGTGAAAATTTGATGATGTTTGTCGAATGGTTGTTTATTTTATTGTTGTTAATTTTGTATCTTCGTTTGGCCTCGCGCTTTCGCCAAGTTTCTGTTGATTTCAAAAAAACAAAATTAAAAATTGAAAAAGATAAAGCCAAAGAAGAAGCGATGTTATCCAGTATCGGTGATGGTGTAGTGGCCACCGATAAAAACGGTGTGATAATTTTTTTCAATCAGGCGGCCAAAGAAATGTTGTCTTGGGATGATAAAATGCTGGGGAAAAAATTGGGCGAAATTTCTTTGTTGGCCGATGAAAAGGGGGCGCATGTCGATTTGGAAAAACATCCTCTGTATCTTTCTTTGGTTAAAAAGAAAAAAATTATTACCAGTAATTATCATTTTGTCAGAAAAGATAAAGTTGATTTGGCAGTCTATATTAGCGCGATGCCGATAATTTTGAACAATGATACTATTGGCGCGATTGAAGTATTTCGTGATATTACCCAAGAAAAAGAAATAGATAAAGTAAAAAGTGAATTTGTATTCTTGGCTTCCCACCAATTACGCACGCCGCTTTCCACTATCAATTGGTATGTGGAAATGTTGTTATCAGGAGACGCCGGAGTGATCAACGAAGAACAAAAGAATTATTTGAAGGAAGTCTACGATGGCAATCATCGCATGGTAGAGATGGTCAATGATCTGCTCAATGTTTCTCGTTTGGATTTGGGTACATTGGCGGTTCAACCGGTGCTGGTAAATTTACCGGATATTGTTGAGGAAGTGATAAAGGAAAACGAGCCGGCTATTGAAAATAAAAAACTACAAATCAACAAACAATTTGCCAAAGATTTTCCTAATGTGACCACTGACATCAAAATGGTGCGTATGTTGTTGCAAAATTTAATCACCAATGCGGTGAAATATACACCAAATGGTGGCAGTGTGGACATCATTTTGGATTTAAAAGGGAAAGAGTATTTGTTGACGGTAATTGATACTGGTTATGGTATTCCAAAATCAGCGCAAGATCGAATCTTTACCAAATTATTTCGCGCCGAAAATGTGATGGAAAAAGAAATTTCCGGCACCGGTTTGGGTTTGTATATGGTGAAATCTATCGTTGAACAACTGGGAGGAAAAATTTGGTTCGAATCGCAGGAAAATAAAGGTACAAAATTTTTTGTTAGTATGCCGGTTTGTTCTGTAATTAAGAAAAAACCAAATTAAATTAGATCTCTGATTTTATGTGGGGAGGGGATTTGGAAAAAATTTATCTTTCAAAAAGCAGAACATTTTTATCGTTCTGTTTTTGTTTTATTTTGGCAGTGATGATTTTTTCTTTAAGTTATTTTGATTCACGCTGGTCGTTTTATTTATATTTTTTATTTTTTGTCGATGTTTTTTTTCTGATGTTTTTTTGGCGTCAATTATCAGCACGTTTTGTTTTGTTCTGTTTTTTATTTTTTATTTTGGGAGGTTTGCGTTTTTATTTTTCGATACCGGAAAATAATTATAATAATTTAAATTATTATAATGGGCACAGGTTGATATTTTTCGGGAAGATAGCGCAAGAGGTGATAGAGAAAGAATCGGGGACAGAAGTGGTGGTCGCGACGCAGACAACCGGAAATAAACAGATTTCCGGTCAGGTATTGATTTTTTTACCATCATACTCGGATTTAAAATTTGGCGATCGAGTACAAGTGGATTGCAAATTGGAAAAACCGGTTGGAAAAGATACTTTTGTAAATTATGATAAATATTTGGCTCGGCAGGGAATTTGGTCGGTTTGCAGTTGGGCGAAAATAAAAAAAATTCCGTATGAATTATCAAAAACGGAAAAAATAATTGTTAATTTTTTTAATTTTAAACAACATATTCAAAATCAGGTTGACGCATTGTGGACGGAGCCGGAAAGTGCTTTGATGGCCGGATTGCTTTATGGCGCAAGAGCTAATTTCAACAAAGATATTTCCAATGATTTTAGTTTTGCCGGCATTACTCATATTATTGCTATTTCCGGTTACAACATCAGTGTAATTGCTAATGTTTTGTTGAGTTTGCTATTGGGCATCGGTCTGAATCGTCGGCACGCTTTTTGGATTGCAATTTTTGGAATTATTTTATTTGTTTTATTTACCGGTGCCTCAGCTTCGGTGGTGCGTGCCGGCGTGATGGGGGTGGTGGTTTTGTTGGCTACACAACTTGGTCGGTTGTCGCGCATTGGTAATGTGTTGGTTTTTACGGCGGCTTTGATGTTGTTGTTTAATCCATTTGTTTTAGTATGGGACGCCGGTTTTCAATTATCTTTTTTATCCACTTTGGGTTTGATTTATATCTCGCCAATGTTAATTGGTTATTCTAGTCAATGGCACTGGTTTAAATTGCCGGATATTTTAAAAGAAAATTTGATTTCGACGATGTCAGCGATTTTTGCCACCTTACCTTTGATTTTATTTCAATTTGGTCGACTTTCGCTAGTGGCACCGTTGGCCAATATGGCTATTTTGTGGATAATTCCATATTTAATGTTGCTGGGTTTTATCGCGATAATTTTGAGTTATATTTTTTTTCCACTGGCGTTGGCGGTGGGGTGGGTTACTTATTTGGGATTAAAATATGTTATAATAATGGCGCATTGGTTTGCGCATTGGCCGCTGGCTAGTGTTAGTTTTACTTTACCAGTATGGGGCTTAGTAGTAATTTATTTTTTAATGATTATTTTTCTTGCTAATAGACGGGTCTCGTCGATATGAATTTTCTTGCGCGAAAACTTGTAGCGAATAGTTCATTTAGCAGATAGTTGGTTTGGTTCTCGCCACTTCAAACAGTTCGCGACTGCGAAAATTAATATCGACGAGACCCTTTAATTATATTAAAATTTCTATGTCAAAAATAAAAGTTTTAAGTTCTGCGAGTGGTTACGATTTAGCGGCGGGTGAGTATGATAAAAAGGAAAAATATTTGAATAGTTTTGAGCAGAATAAACTTTTGCCGTTGTTGGGGGAAATAAAGGATAAAAATATTCTAGATGTGGGGGCTGGTACAGGGCGTATTGCGGTGGCTTTGCAAAAGGCGGGGGCACAAGTGACGGCTTCCGATGTCTCCGATGAGATGTTGAAAATATTAAAAAATAAAAATAAAAATATTTCGACTGTGGTTGGCGATGCGGAGAGTCTGATATTTCCTGATAATACTTTTGATTTGGTGATAGCTACCTTTTTGATTGTTCATTTAAAAGATCCAAGAGCTTTTTTCGATGAAGCTTATCGGGTTTTGAAAAATGGCGGCAAATTGGTTGTTACCAATATCAATCAAAAATCAGCGCCGGAGGTAAAAACCAAACAAGGTACAATAAAGATAACGTCATTTTATCATCGGCCGGGAAAAATAATAGAAGATTTAGAAAATTTGGCCTTTAAAATTGAAAAAAATATTTTTCTTTACGAAAATGATATTTGGGTGAATCAGATTGTTGTGGCGATCAAGTAGGTTTTTATTTTTTCAGATAGACTATGCAAGATATATATATATATATATATATATATATATATTGAAACATGTGTCGGTTTTGTTTCGACAAAACCGCACTCTCACTCACTCCGGCTGTGAGGCCGGAGTTCCGTGGCGGTTTCAAAATATATATCTTACATAGTCTATCTTCTGAATATTTTTGTAGATTCCCATTTACATGGGAATGACAGTAGTTATATATTTTAGCTTAATTTTATGGAGGGGAAAAGCAAATATTTTGTTATTGTTTTGGTAATTTTATTGAGTATAGTTTTGTCGCTGATTTTTTATCTTCAACTAACATCCAAAAGTGAACGAAAATTTTCGGTAACTTTCTTTGATGTTGGTCAGGGTGATTCGGCTTTGATTCAATTTGATAATGGCCAAAAAATGTTGGTGGATTGTGGTATCAATCGTAAAATTTTAACCAAATTGGGTTCGGCTTTGCCATTTTTTGATCGCACTATAGATTATTTGCTCATCACTCATCCCGACGGTGATCATTATGGTGGCTGTCCGGCAGTATTGCAGAGATACCAAGTAAAAAATATTATTACCAATGGCGTGCAAAAATCTAACGATCCATTTTGGTTGGCTTGGATAAAATATAGTGTGCTTGAAAAATCCAATAATAAAATAATAAATGATAAGGAAGAAATGACGATTGGTAATGAAAAAATTATTTTTTTGGCGCCGAGCGATGATTTGGTAATGGATCAAAACAAATCGGGTGGCAATAATAGTTCAGTCATATTTCTGTTAAAAAGTCCGTTGGGAAAATTTTTATTCACTGGGGATATGGAAATGCCATTGGAAGATGCTTTAGTTAGTAAATATTGCCCTTCATCTACATCATGTTTGGCTCTGGATGCCGATTATTTGAAGGTTGGACATCATGGTAGTGATAGTTCTTCGGGAGAGAAGTTTTTGTCCTTGGTATCGCCAAAATATTCAATAGTTTCGGTTGGGCCGAATAAATATGGACACCCGTCATTGCGAGTTTTGCGTAAATTATGGCGTGTTGGTTCGCAAATATGGCGGACTGATGAACAAAGTGATATAATAGTAAGATGAATTTTCTGTTCAAACTAGAATGATAATTTTATGAATTGGATGCATATTTTGGTGGTGGTATTTGGTTTGTGTGTTTTTGAAATTATTAGTAGTGTCGATAATGCCATCGTCAATGCGCATGTTTTGAGTACTATGCCGCCAAAATACCGTCGCTGGTTTTTAATTTGGGGTTTGTTGTTTGCTGTTTTTATCGTCCGTGGTTTTTTGCCATTTTTGATTGTTTGGTTGGTGAATACCAAGCTAACATTTTGGGAAGTGGTTACATTTGTTTTTTCCAACAACCCAGAGATCGCGCATTATGTGGATTTGAGTAAACCGCTGTTATTGTTGGGTGGCGGTATTTATTTATTTTTTGTATTTTTAAATTGGCTATTTTTGGAAGAAAAAAAATACGCATTTTTGGTGGAAGGCTTTATTCATCGTCGGGGAGTATGGTTTTATGCGATTGCGTCTATCTTTTTGACTGCGATAATTTATTTTACTTTGAAATCCAACCCTACTTTGGCTCTATCGGCTACGATAGGGGCGTCAGCTTTTTTTATTACCGACGGTTTCAAAAAAAATGCCGAGGAAAAAGAAAAAGACTTGCTGAATATTCACATGGGAGCGCTTAGCAAAATTTTATATTTGGAAATATTGGATATGTCATTTTCTATTGACGGCGTGATTGGCGCTTTTGCTTTTACTTTATCGGTACCTTTGATATTGCTGGGTAATGGATTGGGCGCGTTGGTAGTACGCGAAGTGACCGTACGTGGCATCGATTTTATTGCTAAATTCGCTTATCTCAAAAATGGTGCCATGTATTCGATTGGTATGTTGGGCGCTTTGATGATATTTGAAAGTTTTGGCCGTGAGTTTCCTTTTTGGATAGCGCCACTGAACACGATTTCATTGCTGTTATTTTTCTTGTATTTGTCTTATCGGGAGATCAAATCGGCCGAAAAAAAGTCCAAGAAAAAGTGTATTTGACAAATTTTGCAAAAAATGGTACATTGACATACAGATTATAAAGCGCTTCTGTAGAGGTCGCTTTTTTTAATAAATTAATTAATAATTCTGGATTTCCGTTTTAAAACCGGTCGGATGACTGGTTACGGGAATGACAGGTAAAATTTACACAATATGTCCGACATCACCAAGGCTATTCAGCTACTTTGCGATGAGAAAAATTTATCGTATGAGGCTGTAATGGAAACCATTGAAACCGCGTTAGCGGCCGCTTATCGCAAAGATTTTGGTAATAAGCAACAAAATATTAAAGTAAAATTTGATCCGGAAACTGCGGATATGCAAGCTTGGGATATCAAGACGGTCGTCGAAGATATCGAAGAAGAAGCATTGCTAAAAGCACAAGAAGAAATGACTCGCCGCCGTGAACAAGCGCGCGCGGAAAATCGTGAATTGACCGAAGAAGAAATGACTGACTTGCCACATTTTAATCCCAAGACTGAATTGATGATTTCGGAAGCCAAAAAAATAAATAAAAAAGCCAAATTGGGTGAAGTGTTGGAAATTATTCTGGAAATTCCAGGTGCTTTTGGACGCATGGCCGCCCAAACCGCCAAGCAAGTGATTATCCAAAAAATTCGCGAGGCGGAACGTAATATGGTATTTGGCGATTTCAAAGGCCAAGAAGGTCAGATTATCATGGGTACTATTCAGCGCGCGGAAGGACGCAAAGTGTTGGTGGATTTGGGTAAAGTCACCGGTTTATTGTTTGGTGAAAATCAAATTGAGCGTGAACATTATCGTCCAGGAGCCCGCATGAAATTTTTTTTGGTGTCGGTAAATATGGGTCCGCGTTGTCCGGAGATTTTGTTGTCTCGATCATCCAGTCGTTTGGTGGAAGAAATTTTTAAACAAGAAATTCCAGAAATTGAAAGTGGTGTAGTAAAGATCAAAGGGGTAGCGCGTGATGCCGGCAATCGCAGTAAAGTAGCCGTACAAACCGACGACGAAGCCATCGATCCAGTCGGCGCTTGTATTGGTCAGCGTGGAAGCCGTATTACTACCATTATTGAAGAATTGGGCGGAGAAAAAATAGATATTATTGATTTTAGTGAGGATGCTTCTTCTTATATCAGTAAAGCTTTGTCTCCTGCTAAGGTGATGTCGGTAGAATTAAATGAAGTCGAGAAAACCGCCAATGTGTCGGTGGCCTCTGAACAATTTTCTTTGGCTATTGGTCGTAGTGGCCAGAATGTTCGTCTTGCCTCGGAGCTTACCGGTTGGAAAATTAATTTAAAAGATTTGGGTACTGCCCAAGAAATCAGCAGTGAAGAAATCCCAGCTGAAATAACGGAAGGCGAAACAGTAACCGCCGAGGAATCTAAAGAAGAATAAAAATATATTATGTTTTCAACTTTGTTTCACGTTGTTTTATATCAGCCATTATTTAATTTTTTTGTCGGATTATACAATGTAATTCCTGGGCATGATGTCGGGATTGTAATCGTCGTAGTCACCATACTTTTGCGTGTTTTGGTTTATCCTTTGACCGCATCATCAATCAAAGCTCAGCGTTCATTACAAGAATTACAACCGAAATTGGAAGCGTTAAAAAAACAATATGCCGGCGACCAACAAAAAATTGCGCAGGCAACCATGGAATTGTATAAAAATAATAAAGTGAATCCGTTTGCTTCTTGTTTGCCACTTTTGATTCAACTGCCAATATTGATTGCCCTTTATTGGGTGATGCGTGATGGTCTGGCTTCCAACAATCTAACCAAAGAATTGTATTCGTTTGTGTCCAACCCAGGGACAATCAATCCGATCTCATTTGGTTTTTTTAATCTATCCAAGCCTAATGTAGTTTTGGCGGTTTTGGCCGGTGTTGCACAGTTTTTGCAAGCTAAAACGATGAATCGTCAGTCACCACCAGCTTCTGCCGGAGCAGGAGCAAAAGATGAAAATATGATGGTAATGATGAACAAGCAGATGCTCTATATGATGCCGGTGATGACCGTACTTATTGGTTTTAGTTTGCCGGCTGGTTTAACTTTGTATTGGTTTTGGAGTACGATACTGATGGCTGGACAACAATATTATATGACTTTAAAAAGTAAAAAAATGGAAGTGACTGGCGTTGCTGGTTCTGAAGTTGTCTCAAATGTAATTGAAGGTGAAGTTGTCAAAAAATAGATTGCCACCATTTTTTATTTGTCATTCCCGTGCAAACGGGAATCTGGGAGTAGAAAAATTAGATTCCCGTTTGCACGGGAATGACAAGAGTGAAAAGTTTTGTGAGTTTAATAATATGCTTATCAGTTTGTCTCAATTAAAAAATTTGTCAGTGTACACTCAATCGGATATTTATCTCGGAAAAATTTGCGATATTAATTTTACTACCGATGATGCTAATGTTTATCAGTATATAGTGCGACCACATTTTTTTAGTGGTCGCACTTTTTTGATTGGATTGGATCAAGTAGTAAAAATCACCGATGATAGGATAGTCGTGGTGGATGTGGCGGAGAAAGAAGTGATACTAAAAAAAGAAAGTATTGGAGTGATAAAAACCATGAGTAGCGCGGCGACCATTGAAACCGATAAATAAAGCACCCGATATTGATATGGAAGAATCTCTAAAAAGATCCATTTTAAATACTTTGGCTTATTTTGATATAAATTCCTATCCACTGACCGCGATGGAAGTTTGGTATTTTTTGTATGAGTATGAATGTAAAGATTTTAATGAAATTTTGGATGTTTTAAAAAAAATGGAGGCGGGAAAATTACTTCAAGAAAAATTTAGTTATTTTTATTTACCGGACAGAGAAGAAATTGTCGAAAACAGGCGCGCCAACTTGGTTACTTCCGAATTAAAATTAAAAAAAGCTCGTCGAGCCGCCAAATTTGTTCGTTGTGTCCCATTTTTACGGGCTATTTTTGTTTGTAATACCGTGGCTTCCGGCACCGCCCAAGATGCCAGTGATATTGATTTTTTCATTATCGCCGGTAGCCGGCGAGTGTGGTTGGTGAGGTTTTTTACGAATATTATTTTGCGTTTGTTTGGTTTGCGTACTTATGGTAGTCGCAACCGTGATAAAATCTGTTTGTCTTTTTTTGTGGATGATGACAATCTGAATTTAGAAAAATTAAAGGCGATACCCGAAGACATTCATTTTATTTATTGGATTGCGCAAATGACGCCAATTTACGATCCGCGTAATTATTACAAAAGATTTATGTCCGCCAATTATTGGATAAAAAATTATTTACCAAATTTGCCTACTGGTGCCGGATGTTTGAATTTGGTAGGTAGTGGTAAAATTGCGCCAATCTGGAAAAAAGTTTGGGAAACAATATGGCAGGGGGTATACGGAGATTTATTAGAAAAACAAGCGCACGAAATTCAAATGCAAAAAATGAAATTATCGGTTAAAGAAAAAGTGGATTTAAAAGATAGCGCGATTGTGCTTAATGATGGAGTGATCAAATTGCATGAAAACGATACGCGTGAATCTGTTTATAATATTTGGAAAGATAAAATAAAAACGTTGGCGGTGTAATAATGGTGGTTTTATTTCACCTTCGCTAACGCTGTGTTTTAGACAAATTGTCAAAATTTTTCTTAACATAAAATGCAAAACTCGTCGCTTTGCTCCTCAAACATTGCATTTTACTAAAAAATTTCGCAATTTGTGGCTAAAACTACGCTGAGTCGCTCAGATGAAACAAAACCACCATTATTATGTTGTATGTTTTTAACAAAAACCAAAAATTATTTATTATTATTGTTATTATTTATTTTGCCTTGGCAAACCAGGTTGATATATCTGACCGGTGGTTTGAATTTGTATCAATGGGAGTATGGTAGTTTATCTTTGTACGCCACCGAATTGTTGTTGGGTGTTATTATTTTATTGACATTGATAGAAAAATTTAGAAATAAAGATTTTGCCAATCATTTGAAAAATTTAAATTATGCTCGTTTAATCAGTATAATATTTGGATTATTTTTATTTTTTTTGGTTTATCTTCGCTTTGTTAGTTTTTATAAAGAAGTAACTTGGCAATATCTCAATTGGATAATTTATGGGTTTTGTCTGGCGATTATCATTGTTGAAAGTCAATTGAGCTTTAGAAAATTATCTTTGGCAATTTGGGCGGGAGGTTTGTTTCCGGCCATTTTGGCGATATATCAGTTTTTTACCCAATCTATTTTTGCCAATAAATGGTTGGGTATGGCTGGTCATAGTCCAGAGCAGTTGGGAACGGCGGTTTTGGAATTTACCAATGGCCGTTATTTACGGGCTTATGGCAGTTTTGGTTGGCCGAATGTTTTGGGAATTTATTTGGCAACGGTTTTTGTTTTGGGAGTAATTTTATTATTGTCATTGCGAGCCCGCCACACGGCGGGCGAAGCAACCACAAGGGATTCCTCCTGCGATGTCGGAATGACAGTACAATCGTTTAAAATACTTTTATTATTAATTGGCCAAATTATTATTTTATTTGGTCTATTTTTTTCTTTTGCCCGCGGCGCTTGGTTGACTTTGATTATAAGTCTAATAGTTCTAATTTTTAAAAATTATCGACAAAAGAACTTGTGGCCACAATTTATTTTTTATATTTTAACAGCTTGTATTTTGTTGATAGTTTTTAAGCCGCTGGTATTTTCTCGTTTTGATTTTAGCAATCGTTTGGAAGCGCGTTCGATTTCGCAGCGTGTAGAGCAATGGCAAGATTTTAAAATTGTTTTTTCGCAAAATAAATTTTTAGGAGCTGGCCCAGGCGTCTATACCTATGCGCTTTTTTATTACAAATTGGATCATGGACATAGTTTTGAACCAATCCATAATATTTATTTGTTGTTTTTAGGAGAATGGGGGATAATTGGCGTATTTTTATTAGGTTATTTATTATTTTATATCCGAAAAAAAATTAACTGGCTTTTTCCGCCGTTTTTGGTGATGCTTTTTGCCGGATTATTTGACCATTGGAGCGCGAGCATGTTCACTGGGATAATATTTTTTTGTTTGATAGTTGGTTTGTCTATAAAACAGAGAATAATGGATAAATTCACCGGCAGTGAAGTAAATGGACAAATTTATGAGATCAAATAAAAGTGAAAAAAAAGTTATCAAACCTTGGAAAACAGAAAGTTCCAAATTTATATTTGATGATTGCTGGATTAAAATACGGGCAGATAAATGTATTACCGATAGCGGTGTTGTTATTTCTCCTTATTATGTATTGGAATATCCGGATTGGGTTCATATGGTAGTGATTAATGATAAAAATCAAATATTGATAACAGAACATTATCGTCATGGGGTGAAGAAGATTTTTTCTGAGTTGCCGTGTGGTACGCAAGATATTAGCGATAGCAGTCCCTTGGAGTCAGCCAAAAGAGAGCTTGCTGAGGAAACCGGTTATGATGGTAATTTTATTTTAGTCGGGGAAACTTATCCGAATCCAGCTAACCACTCAAATAAAATTTATACATTTTTAGTAACTAATCCGATAAAAAAATATTATCCAAAAGAAAATCCATCGGAAGTTTTAAATTTTAAATTTGTTGATTTGGACAAAGTCCTTTTGATGATTGATCAAGGTGAATTTCAACAAGCACTTCATATAAGCAGTTTAACGCTCGGACTTAGAAAGATAGCCACGCCATTGACACAAAAGTATTGCCAGAGTAAGATTGATATTCACAGGAGTAAAAATGTTATTTACAAGAAACTAGAGTTGGGAACAGACTCTCTCGCACGCCATAGTTCCGGGCTAGACCATAGACAGGCATAGTTCGGACAATAAGTGGACGGCGAGCAAAGTTCGTTCCCAACCCTGGTTTTTTCAAATTAATTATTTAATTTAACAAATATGAATATCAAACCATTGGGCGACCGGGTTTTGGTAAAGCCGGTAAAAGCGGACGAAGTCACTGCTTCAGGTATTTTACTACCAACAACAGTTGATGAAAAAAAAGCCGAAGGAGTTATAATGGCTGTGGGTAGTGGAGAGGCTATTACCAGATTGAATCTTAAAGTTGGTGATAAAGTACTTTATAAAAAATGGGGTGGAGAAGAAGTTAAGGTCGGTAAAGGCAGTAACGAAGAAACTTATAAAATTTTATTCGTCGGTTCTGGCGAAGATAAAAATGATATTGTCGCGACAATTGAATAATTAATAATTTTTATATATGGCAAAACAAATTTTATACAGTGATGATGCTCGTCATAAACTTTTAAATGGTGTTAATATTTTGGCTAATGCGGTCAAGGTAACTTTGGGGCCGCGTGGTCGCAATGTAGTTTTGGACAAAGGTTATGGTGCACCAACTATTACCAAAGATGGTGTATCGGTCGCTAAAGAAATCGAAGTGGAAGATAAATTTGAAAATGCCGGTGTAGAGTTGGTTAAAGAAGTGGCCAGCAAGACCAACGATGATGTTGGGGACGGTACTACCACTGCTACTGTTTTGGCGCAAGCGATTGTTCGCGAAGGTTTGAAAAATGTGACCGCTGGTGCTAATCCGGTGGCTCTCAAACGCGGTATCGATAAGGCCGTGGAAGCGATTATCAAAGAATTAAAAGAAAATATTTCCAAACCGGTGGATGAAGATGAAATTGCCAATGTAGCGTCAATCTCCGCCAACGACAAAGAGATCGGCAAAAAAATTGCTGATGCGATGAAAGCGGTCGGTAAAGATGGTGTTATAACCGTCGAGGAATCCCAGTCATTTGGTATGGAAATTGAAACCGTACAAGGTATGCGTTTTGACAAAGGATATGTCTCTCCATACATGGTGACCAATTCCGATCGGATGGAAGCGGAATATGTGGATCCATATATTTTGATTACCGATAAAAAAATTAGTTCCATTCACGATGTGCTGCCAGTGCTCGAAAAAATTGCCCAAAGTGGTAAAAAAGATTTGGTGATTATTGCCGATGAGGTGGAAGGCGAAGCGCTGACTACTTTTGTATTAAATAAATTACGCGGCACTTTCAATGTGTTGGCCGTCAAAGCCCCTGGTTTTGGCGATCGTCGCAAAGAAATGTTGCAAGATATCGCGGTGTTGACCGGCGGTAAAGTAATTACAGAAGAAGTTGGTCTCAAATTGGATGCTACTACTTTGGAAGATTTGGGTCAAGCTCACAAAGTGACCGCCAATAAAGAAAATACCACCATCGTCAAAGGTAAAGGCGATGAAAAAAATGTCCAAGATCGTGTGATTCAGATCAAAAAATTAATTGAACAGTCCGATAGTGATTTTGATAAAGAAAAATTACAAGAACGATTGGCCAAATTGGCTGGCGGTGTGGCTATTATCCGCGTTGGTGCCGCTACTGAAACCGAAATGAAGGAAATCAAACATCGTATCGAAGATGCCGTCGGTGCTACTAAAGCGGCTGTCGAAGAAGGCGTGGTACCGGGCGGTGGTGTCGCTTTGATTCGTGCGGCCAAAGTATTGGAAAACATGGAATTGAATCATGAAGAACAAGTGGCGGTGAAAATTTTACGCCGTGCTCTGGAAGAACCTCTTCGTCAGATTGCCGAAAATGCTGGTGTGGATGGCAGTGTGGTAGTGGAAGAAGTTCGCAAATTATCCGGCAACATGGGCTACAATGCTCAAACCGAACAGTATGAAGATTTGGTAAAATCCGGTATTATTGATCCAACCAAAGTGACGCGCAGTGCTTTACAAAACGCCGCTTCGATTGCCGGTATGTTTCTCACTACCGAAGCCATTATTACCGATTTGCCAAAGAAAGATGAACCAGCACCGCCAATGGGTGGTGGAATGGGCGGCATGGGCGGTGGCATGGGTGGAATGTACTAAAATTATGTCATTCCCGTGCAAACTGGAATCTATACAAAAAAACAAACAGCTTGCATTTGCGAGCTGTTTTTGTTATTATACACATATAATTTATTAGCTCTTCTTAAATTTCACACAGGTGGCAGTTGACAGATCAACCAAAGTGTGGTTGGCTATAACTACAAGTTTTATTATTTTTTTTGGCGTATATGCCTGAAATCATAGAAAATTTATATAAAAGTATTTTTTTTGGCGCAGTCTCTTTTTGTATGTAATCCCGATTTTGTCGGGATTTTTTATTTATTAATTTTAAGATGAAAAAAACGAATTTATAAACTATGTCTAAAAAAATACACTCATTATTTTTTTTAATTTTTACGCTAGTATTTATTTTTGGATTAATCATCAACGCACGAGCGCGCGAAGATTATTTTAGACCCGCAATTGGTGAGGCTCTTATAAACTCGGTTGGGTCTGAACAGGCTGTTTTGTCCGAAGATGGGAGTTTGAGTTTGATGTCTGGAGATGGAAAAATTTTGCCAGGTTGGCCTCTGAATGTTGATAATGTAATGTTGGTCGGATCGCCTTTGTTGATAGATATGAATGGTGATGGAGTTTCAGAGGTGGTTGTTTTTGGCCGTGA
>JAVHSM010000075.1:0-1389 GCA_036172155.1 Candidatus Magasanikiibacteriota bacterium | reverse complement strand
CTAAAACAAACCCATACTTTCCGTGATAATCAAGAAGAAATGACTCGCGATAGAATTATGGATAGTAACGATTTGGAAAGAGAAAAAGGAATTACGATTTTGTCAAAAAATACTTCGGTAATGTATAAAGGGGTTAAAATTAATATTATTGATACTCCGGGACATGCTGATTTTGGTGGTGAAGTCGAGAGAATTTTAAATATGGCTGATGCCGCGCTATTGATTGTTGATGCGGCTGAAGGTCCATTGTCACAAACTAAATTTGTGCTAAAAAAAGCTTTAGAAGCTGGACTCAAGGTCATTTTAGTCATTAATAAAATCGATAGAAAAGATGCTCGGGTAACTGAGGTCATTCGTGATGCAGAAAATTTATTTTTGACACTGGCAGGTGATGATGATGCCCTAGATTTTCCGATTGTGTATGCCATTGGTCGTGATGGAAAATGCTGGAATACTATGCCAACTGATATGACGGCTCCAGGTGATACGACTCCCCTATTTGAAACAATTTTGAAATATGTACCAAACTCGATGATTCATCTTGATAAACCTTTCCAAATGCAAATCTCGGCTTTTGAAAAAAATGAATATTTGGGAAATTTGGCTTTGGGTCGAATTATTCAGGGAAAAGTAAAAAAAGGTGATTTTGTCTCGCTTTTAAATCCAGATCAAAAACTGGTAGGTAATTTTAAAATTGAAAAAATGTTTGTGAATGAAGGTATTCTAAAAGTCGAAGCTACGGAAGCCTGTTCTGGCGAAGTTATTTATGTAGCAGGAAACTCGGATATCAAAATTGGACAAACAATGACTGATACTCATTATCAAGTGGCACTACCAGCGATTGAGATTTCGGAACCAACCATTAAAGCTAGTTTTGGGCCAAATACTGGTGTTTTTGCTAAAGATGAAGCAAAATTTTTGACTAGTCGTGAGATAAAAGAAAGGTTAGCCGAAGAAATGGAAACAAATTTGGGAATGAAAATTGAAACTGACCAAAATGATAGTATCCGGACCATTGTGGCTGGACGAGGTGAATTACACTTGGCAATTTTAATTGAAAAGCTACGACGCGAAGGTTACGCCCTAGAAGTAGGAAAACCTGAAGTAATTTATAAGGAAGTTAATGGTAAAACTTACGAGCCATTTGCGGAGGTTACGATAGTAGTTGATGATAATTATGTTGGTGTGGTGACATCGGAAATGGGAAAACGTAAAGGATTAATGTTGGATATGACCACCGATGAAAAGTTTGGAACTAAAATGATTTACAAGATTTCGGAGCGAAATGCTTTGGGTTTACGAAGTCGATTGATTGCCGATACAAGAGGTATGGTAGCAATTACATTTTTATCACTGGGTTATGAATCAAAAGGTGATAGTGTCCAAAAA
>JAVHSM010000074.1:0-1399 GCA_036172155.1 Candidatus Magasanikiibacteriota bacterium | reverse complement strand
AACTGCAATTGTATTGCTCTTTCAGTTGGATAATTTGTAACAATCAATTCTGTCATCTTGCCCCGCCGATTGCCGTTACAGTTAATAGCACGGTTGGCTAAAACTTCGTTTATTTCAAATGTGTATGACGAAAATAAATCACGAACTGTTTGCGTGTCAGAATTGGACAAAATAATATAAATGTTTCGTTTAGTTAATTCAATGCAAATATCTCTTAATCTGCGTTGATCGTTTATTGAAAAACCATCGGCTTGATAAGATGTAAAGTTGGAAGTTTGTGAGACTGGAACATACGGAGGATCAAAATAAACTAAATCGCCTTCATTTGCATAATCCAACACTGTTTCAAAAGACGCATTGTGAACATCAACTTTTTGCAAGGCTGAACTTACGGCTTGTAAATTCTCTTTATCCAAATACTTCGGATTTTTATATCTACCAAAGGGAACATTGAAACCGCCGCTTTTGTTTACCCGATACAAGCCGTTGTATCCTGTTTTATTCATATAAATCATTCTTGCGGCTCTAGCAGGTAAACTTAACTCTGATGGATTTTTGGAACGCAGTTGATAATAAAATTCTTCATCATGCGGATATTTCGACAACTCCTTAATAACAGCGGTTCGTTTATCGCGGATGGCACAATAAACACCTATCAATTCTGAATTTAGGTCAGAAATGCGGGCCTGTTTAATTTTTCCTTCTCGATACAAATTGAAGAAGAAAGCCCCTCCCCCTAAAAATGGTTCATGGTAATTGTTAAACTCAACTGGTAAACGATTAACTAACTCATCTACTAATTGAGTTTTACCACCAGCCCATTTTATAAACGGACGAGGAAGTGAATTATTATTCATCAGAAGTTACCTTTATAGTGCAAAGTAAAGTTTTAGCCAATCTTCTAAATCATCAAACCAAACTACTTTGCCAGTTGACATTAAATAGCCTTGCATGTTGCTTGAAAAACCTTCGCCGTCAATTACGACAATCCCAGGAATTGGCCAAAATTCAATATCCGAAACTGTTGCAGGAATTTTTTCTTCAGCAGACCCACTGCCACCTTGAAATTTACATTCTATGCCAAGATTTTTTCCCGTCTTTTCTTGTACAACAACAACGTCAATGTGTCGTTTTGCTCCCCACAAACGGCGTGCGGCGACAACTTCTGTATCAGCCTTTAGACCAAGACTTCGTGCTAAATCGGCAACTTTGTTTTTCAGTTCGTCGCCACTTTTTGGCGCAGTTCCTTTGCCTGCCATAATTTACCTCATTGTTTGAATGGATTTTAGAACACTTGATCTGAGTATACCACTTGCACAAGAGACAAAAAACGAAAATTATAGCAAGACAGCCACCTAACGGTTTGCGTTACCTGCGTGTGGGCGGGCGTGGACAATGC
>JAVHSM010000073.1:0-1421 GCA_036172155.1 Candidatus Magasanikiibacteriota bacterium | reverse complement strand
ATTTATGCAAAATAATCCCAAAACTTGGCACCAACAACATCAAGAACGACTAACACCAGGTCAAAAAATTGCCGATCTTGTCGCTCAAACAATGGGTAGCTGGTATTTTATTATCGGTCAATCAATTTTAATTTTAATCTGGGTCGCCGTCAATTTGGCAGCCTATTTGTATCAATGGGATCCCTATCCATTTATTTTGTTAAACCTACTTTTTTCCGTCCAAGCCGCTTATGCCGCCCCCATTATTATGATGTCGCAAAATCGACAAGGGGAACGGGATCGAATTCAGGCCAAGGCCGATTACGAAACCAATTTGCAGGCCAAAAAAGAAATCGAACAACTCCAAAAACAATTGGCCCGTATCGAAGACCAAAAACTCGACAAAATAATGAAATTATTGCAAAAATAATTTTTCACCACTCAATTTTCCCCAATCCATTTTTTGCCAAATACTCGTTACATTTTGAAAATGGTTTTGAACCAAAAAATCCCGAGTGTGCCGAAAATGGCGACGGGTGGGGGGATTTGAATACCAAATGTTTTTGGTCATTTATTATTTTTCCCTTATCTTGGGCATATTTACCCCACAAAATAAAAACTAATTCTTCTTTTTTCTCCGACAAAATTTTTATAACCGCGTCAGTAAATTGTTCCCAGCCCTTGTTTTGGTGCGACCCTGGGGTGTTGGCCCGAACCGTCAGTGTCGAATTAAGTAATAGTACTCCTTGTTTTGCCCAATTATTAATATTGCCCTCGACCCCAATATCGGTTTTCAACTCTTTGTAAATATTTTGCAACGATGGCGGGTTTCGAACTCCCTCATCAACTGCAAAACATAATCCATTGGCCTCGCCATTTCCATGATATGGATCTTGTCCCAGTATCACCACTTTTACCTTGTCAAATGGCGTCATTTCAAAAGCCCGAAAAATAAATTTGGCGGGTGGGTAGACTGTACTATTTTTATACTCATTTTTGACAAAATTAGCCAGTGCTACAAAATAATCTTGACCAAACTCTTGTTCCAATTCTCGCTTCCAACTTCCCTCAATTTTTACTTCCATATACTATTATATAATTATTTATGACTCCTTTTGCCCAAAAAGTTTATGACATTGTCAAAAAAATCCCCGCAGACCAAACCATAAGCTATCAGCAAGTCGCCACTCTCGCCGGTAGCCCCAAGGCATACCGTTCCGTCGGCAATATTCTCAACAAAAATCATGACCCCCTTATTCCCTGCCACCGCGTCATCCGTAGCAATGGTTCCCCCGGCGGCTACAACCGCGGGGAGGATAAAAAGTGGAGATTCTCAACAACGAAAAAGCCAGTATTAAGTAATATTAAATAGTAACAAGGCTATGATACAAAACAATAGATTAAGGTCCAATTAAAACAGTTTTACTTTTACATCCACACAA
>JAVHSM010000072.1:0-1436 GCA_036172155.1 Candidatus Magasanikiibacteriota bacterium | reverse complement strand
GAATATTCTTTTTCAAAATCATTGTTTTTGACGGAAATACAGGCAAAAGAATTTGTCAATAAATTAGGTAAAGATTTTGTGGTGACTTTTGTCGAATCGCGCGAAACTACCAAAACTCCTCTTCCGCCTTTTACTACCTCAAAATTACAGCAAATGGCCGCGCGTCGTTTTGGATGGTCGGGAAAACAAACCATGAGCTTGGCCCAGCGATTGTACGAACAAGGTTTAATTACCTATCACCGGACTGACTCGGTTAATTTGTCGTCCAAAGCGGTAGAAGAATTTAGAAAATATATTGGGGAAAAATATGGAGCAGAGTATGTGGCCGAGCATGCACGCGTTTTTAAAAATAATTCCAAAAATGCCCAAGAGGCACACGAAGCCATTCGTCCCACCAAGGTAAATGTGTTATCAATCGATACTGCCGATGCTAAGGAAAATAAATTATATGAGTTAATTTGGCGACGAGCAGTGGCGACGCAGGCGCATAGTGCAAAATTAAGTAATACGACCGTGGTCTTGAAAAATAATAACGGTGAATTTAAATCGACTGGGGTAAAAGTCGATTTTGATGGATTTCTAAAAATTTCGGGCGACAAACATGAAGATCAGTTACTGCCTGAACTAGTAGTAGGGCAAGTCTTAAAGTCTAAAAGTCTAAAAGTCGAAGAAGTGACGACTAATCCACCGCCTCGTTATACTGATGCCTCCTTGGTGGGAAGCTTGGAAAAACAGGGGATTGGTCGACCGTCGACCTATGCTCCAATTATCAGTACTATTATATTAAGGCAATATGTGAACCGAGAGGAAGGAAAAATCGTTCCTACAGCCCTAGGTAAAGCGACTAACGAATTTTTGGCCAAAAATTTTAATGATATTTTGTCGTTGCCATTTACGGCAGAAATGGAGCTGGATTTGGATAAAGTGGCCTTGGGTAAACTGGATTGGAAAAAGATGATGAAAGATTTTTGGGGAAAATTTGAAAAAGAAATAAAAAGTGTGGAAAAGACGGCCGAAAGGGTTAAAGTGGCAACTGAGGCGATAGGGGAGAAGTGCCCTGATTGTAAAATAGGTGATTTGGTAATTCGGGAGGGGAAGTTTGGTAAATTTATATCGTGTGATCGATTCCCTGAATGTAAATTTACCCGTGCTTATCGTGAATTAGCTGGATTTAATTGCCCATTGTGTGGGAAAGAAGGAGTAATTAAAAAGACCAGTAAGGGCAAAAAGTTTTTTGGCTGTAGTGATTACCCTAATTGCAAATGGGCAGCGTGGAAAAAACCGTAACAAGGAAATCTAATTTCCAAGAAACAAAAAACAATTTCCAAACAATTTCCAATAACCAATCACAAAAATTACAAACTTACCTAACTATAGGCATTTCGTTTAGATTTAGATTGGCGAAGTAGTCTTTCGCAAAACCTTTTTCTAAGGGT
>JAVHSM010000071.1:0-1464 GCA_036172155.1 Candidatus Magasanikiibacteriota bacterium | reverse complement strand
TACCACTTCGTGGTATTTTTTACGTTGCTTTTTTACCACGGGTTTTCACCCGTGGTTATTCATATTTTACCCAATACTTCGTTAAATTTTAAACGGCAATTTTACCATAATCCAATAGTTCTTTGACAATTTTTCGATTTTTTGCAGAGTTAGGGTTTATAGCAAACACGCTCATAAATCGCTCGAGCATCAAAGTGTTGTTGTACAGAGTTTTATAATCAGACATGGAGAATGGTTTCTGTTCTCTGTTTTGGTTTGATAACCAATCGTGTTTTGCCAAATTTATGGCTGTAAGAGCCGCATTAAAATGAAAGTCGAGTTTATTTTCGCTTCGAGCCTGACAGGAAGTAAGACCGGTAAACTGTTTGGCGTCCCGATATAAAAACTCAATTTGGAAACGTGACCGATAACAGCGTACAATTTTTTCACCGCTTTGTTTCAAATCAGTCGAGAAGTATAATTTTCGGGTTATTTCTTTTCCCGCTTTAGAGAAAACAGCAACCGCAAGCTTTATATCTCTTTTGAAGGCTTTGGAGTAAACAACTGCCGAATAGATTGTAATCTCTTCGGTGTTCATATCTACCGAAAAATAATTGACATCAAGTTTTTCAACATCCACACGTCCGTTGAACTTTTTGGGAGCTCCTTTTCTGCCGGTCTGTTCGCCCATATACTTGTACATCAACACACTGTCATCCCGCAAACGACTGATGAAATGCAAACCTGCCGAAAGAATTGCAGCCACAACAGGATTTTTGGAGAAATAAGCATCGGCAACCATATAGTTTGAAAATTCTTTAAACTTTTCCGCATTTTCAACCACAAGGCTCGCATAATAAGTCAACAAAGTTAACCCTTTTTTAGCTAATTCGTTCGCAGGCGGGGTTTGCCAAGCGTTCAAATGAAACGCTGTGTTGTTAACAATATCCACAACGGCAAACCCGCAAATGTCTAAGCCCCATTTTGCAGCTTTGGCAACGCCGGACCAATATTTGCCGCGGCCGTAGGTTGACTTGCCGGCTTTGGGGATAAAACTCGGATCAAATGCAATTACACGTTCAGTTGACACAATTTGATTGATCAATTGTTTATTGAACGAAAAAAAATTGAACTTCTTTTCGAATTGGTTACGATAGGTTTGTTCGCCGAGCTTGCTATACCGCCCCAATTGTAAAAAATTAATTCTATCTTTGATACTCAAAATATGCCAAAGAACGCTGACAATAAAGTCTTTGCGGGATTTATTTAATTTATCAAAGACTTTGGCGTCTAATATATTGTATATAAGATACTTAACCGGCTTACTTACCTTAGGAATCATGCTTAAAAAGTTACAGGAATAATCTTTTAAGATACTGATTTCTAAGGTATTAATCTAATTATTTAACATTTTTTATGATTTAAGTTATTAACAATCAATTATATCTATTAATTTTTACCGAAGTATTGTATTATGTGTTAGGG
>JAVHSM010000070.1:0-7370 GCA_036172155.1 Candidatus Magasanikiibacteriota bacterium | reverse complement strand
CGAAACCGGTGAAATTCCATTTTCTTGTTCAATGGGAATGTATACCGGCAAATTTATTGTGGTAGAAAAAACCAGTGCCGTAGCGCCGGCGCAAAAAATTGCCAGTAGCGGCGGTACTTGTGGCGGTGCTGGCGGTACTTGTGGCGGATGTGGTGGTGGAGTGCAAAATAAAAATTTGGTGAGTGGAAATACCGCGACAGTAGCATCGGTTACCGGTAGTCAAACAAATGACACCAAAATTCAATTGATAAAATCTGTATATTCTCAAATTGAAGATGTATCACCTAATGAATTTACCGTAAAAAAAGGTCAGCCGGTAAAATGGGTTATTGCAATGAACGAACCGCCGACGGGTTGTATGCGTAACATGGTGATTAGTAGTATCGGTGTTTCCCAGCCGATGAGTCAATCCGGTGAAACAATAGTAGAATTTACTCCGACCGAAAAAGGTGATTTGTGGGTAACATGTAGCATGGGAATTCATCGTGCCACTATTCATGTTGTCTAATATGATAAAAACTAATTTTAAAATTACCAATTTGGACTGTGAGGCTTGTATAAAATTAAGCACCGTGGCTTTAAAAAAAATATCGGGCGTACAAACCGTTGGTATTGATTTAAAAACAGGAGCGACCGAGGTTGATTCAGACCAAGAATTAAATTGGGAGGATATAAAAAATAGTTTGGCCGAGGTAGACAAAATTGCTGTAAAATAATTTTTATTGTATGTCAAAAAAAATTCATCTCAAAATTTCCGGAATGCACTGTGGTTCGTGTGAGAAAATAATTAATGCGGAATTGGCTGGTGTTCCGGGAATAATTAATTCGCATATTGATGTCAAAGCCGGACACGGTATAGTGGAAGTTGAAAATTCGGTGGAGGAAAGCGCGATAGTGTCGGCCATTAAAGTAGCCGGCTATGATGCCGAAATTTTACAAGTTGAAAAAGAAGAAACCCAGCCGATAATTTTAGAAAAAAAGTTTGTCGATAGCAACGCGCCATTCAAAGTAAAATTGGAATCATCCACAGTGGCTGATGGAAAAATCAGTACCACCGATGGTGAACCAAATTTTACCGGTAAAATTACTCAGAGTAAAAAAGGTGAATTTGAAATCCCCCAAGGTCGCAATGATTTGGAAAAAATTGTACAAAATTTATTTGATGCATCCAAAGTTGGACAATTGTTTGGAATGATTAATGGAGAATCTGGTCAAGTTAAAACAAATGCAGTAGATCATTCCATACATGATATGTCGCCGGTAGTATCGGTCACTTCTAATAATAAAACCGGTGATGAGAGTATCAGCCTGAGTTTAACCGGTATGCATTGCGCCTCTTGTGCTTTGTTGATTGAAAAAGGTTTGAAAAAAGTCCTGGGAGTAAAACAGGCTAATGTCAATTATGCGGCGGAAAAAGCTCGTATAATTTTTGATGCCAGTAAGGCCAATGCGGATAATTTTATCAAAGCGGTCAAAGACGCCGGTTATAGCGCGCAGGTGGCCAGCAATGATCCGGAAATAGGTCGTAATAAAAAAATGCAAGAAATCAAAGCCCTGCAAAAAAAGTTTTGGTTTAGTTTTGCTTTCAGCGTACCGATGCTGTTTTTCATGTTGTTTGATTTTATTTCTTTTTTACCGGGGCGAGCGGTATTGCCATATGTCGGAATTATCTCTTTGATTTTAACTATTCCGGTGCAGTTCATTGTTGGCGCTGGATTTTATAAAGGATTTTGGAGTGGATTGAAAATGAAAATGTTTAACATGGATAGCTTGATTGCTATCGGCACCAGCACGGCTTTTTTTTATAGCTTATGGCAGTTTATAAATTATATTATAATAAATAAATCCGTCTTCGGTTTAAACGGTGAAAAAATTCCGGAATTATATTTTGAAACGGCCGCATTTTTGATCACTTTTGTAGTGTTGGGAAAATGGCTGGAAGCCAGAGCCAAGGGCGGCACTTCGGAAGCGATAAAAAAACTCATGGGCTTGCAACCAAAAACTGCGCGCGTGATTCGAGCTGGTGTAGAAAAAGATTTGTCGCTCGATGAAGTAATCGCAGGAGATATTGTGGTCGTTCGTCCTGGAGAAAAAATTCCGGTGGATGGGGAAGTCACCAAAGGCAGTTCCAGCGTAGATGAAAGTATGTTGACCGGTGAAAGTATTCCGGTAGAAAAAAATGTTGGTGATAAAGTCGTTGGTGCCACCATAAATAAACACGGTAGTTTTGAATTTAAGGTTACCAAGGTTGGTCAGGAAACCGCCTTGTCACAAATTATAAAATTGATTGAGGACGCTCAGGGTAGTAAAGCGCCAATTCAAAATTTGGCGGATAATATTTCCGGTTGGTTTGTGCCGGCGGTTTTGATTATTGCGGCGATAACTTTTGTAGTTTGGTTTTTCTTTTTGGGAGCCGGTTTGACATTTAGCTTGATGGCCTTTACTTCAGTGATCGTGATTGCTTGTCCATGTGCGCTTGGTTTGGCTACTCCGACTGCGATTATGGTTGGTACCGGCAAGGGTGCAGAATACGGTGTGTTGATCAAAGGTGGTGAACCGCTTGAAGCGGCTTGCAAAATAAAAGCAATTATTTTTGATAAAACTGGTACTCTTACCAATGGTACACCGGAATTGACCGATACTGTTCCGATGGGTACTCATGATGAAGACGAAGTGATAGCAGTGGCGGCGGGATTGGAAAAAACTTCCGAACATCCTTTGGCGGAGGCGATTATAAAATATGCGCAAGAAGAATCGATTTCATTTGATAGTGCTACAAATTTTAAAGCGATTCCCGGTCATGGGGTTGAAGGTGTTATAAATAATAAAAAATATTATTTTGGTAATAGAAAATTAATGACTGATGTCGCCAAACTTAATATTGAAAGTGTTGAACGAAAATTGCGCAAACTAGAAGATGGAGGCAAGACGGTAATGATATTATCCAATGAAACAGAAATAATGGGATTAATCGCAGTGGCAGATACTATTAAAGAAAGTTCATTTGAAGCGGTTCAACAATTACAAAAACGCGGTTTACAAGTTTATATGATCACGGGTGACAATCGTCGTACCGCGGAAGCGATCGCCAAACAAGCCGGCATAAAAAATGTCTTGGCCGAAGTATTACCACAAGATAAAGCTAACGAAATAAAAAAACTACAGGATCAAGGAATGAGGGTGGCCATGGTTGGCGATGGTATCAACGATGCGCCGGCGTTGGCACAGGCTGATGTTGGGATCGCGATGGGATCTGGTACCGATGTGGCTATGGAATCAGGCGGTATTGTGATTATCAAAAATGATTTGCGCGATGTGCTCACAGCGATTGATTTGAGTAAAGAAACTATGAGTAAGATAAAACAAAATATGTTTTTTGCTCTGCTTTACAATGTGATTGGTATCCCGATTGCGGCGCGCGTCTTTGTCGCTTTTGGATTGGTATTGAAACCGGAGTTGGCCGGACTAGCGATGGCGTTTAGTTCAATATCGGTTGTTTCCAATTCGCTGTTGTTAAAAAATTTCCGTCCTAGAAAGCGCAATTGGATTTCGACAATCGCACCTTTTATTATGATTTTGATTTTTACTTTTATATTTTTGCAGTTTGGAAGATTGAGCGGGATGAAATAAATAGCTTTAAAACAAGGGCTTTCGCCCTTGTTTTTTTATTCTTGATGTGATAGTATAAACAGGCTTAAATCGTGCCTGTTTTTGTTTAAATATCTAGATTATATGTCATTTTTTAGCAAATTATTTGGTGATCCAAATGTCAAAGTCGTTAAGGATATTTTGCCGATTGTTGAAAAAATAAATTCACTGGAATCGGAGATGGAAAAATTGTCTTTGGATCAGCTCAAAGTCAAAACCACAGAATTTAAAAATCGTTTAAGTCAAGGTGAAACATTGGAAGATATTTTGCCGGAGGCTTTTGCGGTCGTGCGTGAAACTTCCAAACGCGTCACTGGTATGCGTCATTTTGATGTTCAACTTATCGGTGGTATTGTTTTGCATCGCGGTCAGATTTCGGAGATGCGCACTGGTGAAGGTAAAACTTTGGTAGCGACACTGCCAGTCTATTTGAATGCTTTGGTTGGAAAAGGCGTGCATTTGGTCACCGTCAACGATTATTTGGCCAAACGCGATGCTGTTTGGATGAGTCAAATTTATGACGCGCTAGGTTTGAGTGTTGGTATTATCCAACAATTATTGGTTTCATATAAATATAATCCAAATAAATTAAAAATTGTTGATGCCGATGGTAAAGATGCGATGAGTGAAGGTGGTTCAATAGACAAAGAGCGCGATGCCAAAGGTGCCTACAAAGTAGAATATGAATATTTGGAAAATTGCACACGCAAATCAGCCTACGCTTGTGATATTACTTATGGTACCAATAATGAATTTGGTTTTGATTATTTGCGCGATAATATGGTGGGCAGTCTGGAAGAAATGTCTCAACGCCCATTTTATTTTGCTATCGTCGATGAAGTCGATTCAATTTTAATAGATGAAGCGCGTACCCCTTTGATTATTTCCGCACCGGCCGAGGAAGCGGCGGATATGTATTACAAATTTGCCGATATTGTGGCACGGATGGAATTGGATGTAGATTATAATGTTGATGAAAAAATGCGTTCAAGCACTTTGACCGATGCCGGTTTGAAAAAAGTAGAGCAAGCTTTGAATGTAGAAAATATTTATGCCGAAGGCGGTATGGTGATGGTGCATCACATTGAACAGGCGTTGCGCGCGCGAGCACTTTTCAAACGTGATCGCGATTATGTGGTGGACAATGGCGAAGTGATTATTGTCGATGAATTTACCGGACGCAAAATGCCGGGACGTCGCTATAGCGAAGGTTTACATCAGGCGATAGAAGCGCAGGAACATGTGAAAATTCAGCGTGAGAGTCAAACGATGGCGACAATTACTTTTCAAAATTATTTTAGATTGTATAAAAAATTAGCCGGTATGACCGGTACCGCGGTGACGGAAGCCGAGGAATTTTCCAAAATTTATAATTTGGAAGTGGTAGTGATCCCAACCAATAAAAATAATTTGCGCACGGATCATCCGGATAGGATTTATAAGACTGAGGAGTCGAAGTACAAAGCACTTGCTTTGACCGTCAAAGAATTACAGAAAAAAGGGCAACCGGTTTTGATCGGTACAATTTCGGTAGAAAAAAATGAAGAACTCAGTTTGTATTTGGAGCGTGAAGGTGTCAAGCACGAAATTTTGAATGCCAAGAACCACGAACATGAAGGTGAAATCATCGCCCAGGCCGGACGCGCCGGCGCGGTCACTTTGGCTACCAATATGGCTGGACGTGGTGTGGATATTATTTTGGGCGGCAATCCGCCGGATAAAGATGAAACGGAAAAAGTGCGTGTGGCTGGTGGTTTGTTTGTTATCGGTACTGAACGCCACGAGAGCCGCCGTATTGATAATCAACTACGCGGTCGCGCCGCTCGCCAAGGTGATTCCGGTGAAACTCAATTTTATCTTTCTACTCAAGATGACTTAATGCGTATTTTTGCCGGCGATAGAATTCGCAGTGTGATGGAAACTTTGCGCGTGCCAGACGATATGCCGATTGAACAAAAATCTATTACTCGTATTATTGAGAGTGCTCAGAAAAAAGTAGAGGGTTTTCATTTTGATTCGCGCAAACATTTGCTCGAATACGATGATGTTTTAAATCGTCATCGCGAAGTAATATACGGGAAACGCCGTCAGATTTTGGAAATATTTAATACGCAAAAAAATGATATTGCCGGTGGTAATGTCATCCTGAGCGAAAGCGAAGGATCCCTTAAAACCCTCCAAACCCTAATCCTAGAAATGATCGAAAATGAAATCGAACAAATTGTTTCTTACCACACCAATGCCGAAGATAAAAATGAATGGGATGTTGAAGAAATCTCCAACGTGATAGCTACTATCTATCCGTTGTCGCAAGAAGAAAAAAAAACAATTTTAAATTTCGGCGAACATGGCGAACAAAAATTGGAAGCTGTGATTGAGCGCACTCATATCATAGAGCACCTGACCAATCTGGCAAAAGAAAAATATCAAAAATTATTGGTAGAACAAATCAATGATTCACAAATGCAAATTGAGGTAGAAAAACAAATTCTTTTGCGCTCGATGGACAGTCTCTGGATCGATCATTTGGTAGCGATAGATTATCTACGCACCGGTATTGGTTTGCGCGGCTACGGCCAGCGTGATCCATTGGTAGAATACAAAAAAGAAACATACCACATGTTCAATGAACTATTGGCGGCTCTGCAACACGAGGTAGTCTATGCGATTTTTAAAGTTAGCGTTGGTATGCAAATGGTGCCCAGTGTGATGCAAAAAAGTAAAATGATTTTTAAAGGGCCGGAAATTGAAGGTGAAGTAGTGGGAGCGGATACCAAAATAAAAAATGAACAGGGAGATAAGATAGGACGCAACGATCCGTGTCCGTGTGGGAGTGGAAAGAAGTATAAGAAGTGTCATGGGGTGTAAATAAATTTTTTAAAAATACCTTTGATTAGTCAAAGGTATTTTTTTGTTTTTATTAGACTGTCGCCAAATAATAAAATTCGCTCAATTGTCATTCTGAATGAAATGAAGAGTCCCTTTGTATTGACTTTTTTTATAATTAGTTTAGTCTAATAGTGCAACTCAATATCGCCGCAGCCATGCATTTCGAAAGGTTATTCGTTTCGAGCCCATTCGCGCTTCGCCTCAATAACGAGGCGGCGGTGAGGTGGGCGAATCATCGACCATCACACTGCTTTGCATCTGAGTATTTGGATATAGAGCAGAATGGTCGATGATTTTTTGTTTGTTTTTATCCACTTGCCAAAAAGCTGGAAAAGCGGTAAAATCGTCGTACTTTAACTTATTTGTTAAATTCATTAATTTCTCTAATTTATGGTTAAGAAAGAACAACGGGTAGTTAGTTTGAACAGATCTCAGATCAAATGGAGGGTATTGTGGATCGGTATTTTATTGATCTTTTGTGCTTTGGTAGTTGCTCCGACCTATGCCAACAAAGGTATTGATTGGGTCAACAACAAAGTAAATTTAGGCGTGCCTCGATTGAATGACAAAGGTTTCAATCTTGGTTTGGATTTGCAAGGGGGTGCTCATTTGGTGTATCAAACCGATATCAAAACTATTCCGGACAAAGATCGCGTCAATGCCGTCGAAGGTGTGCGTGATGTTATTGAACGTCGCGTGCGCGGAGGTCTGGGAGTATCTGAACCTTTGGTGCAAACTACCAAAGTTGGCGAAGATTATCGTATTATCGTAGAATTGCCAGGTGTCGCTGATGTGAATCAGGCTATTAAAATGATTGGCGAAACTCCAGTACT
>JAVHSM010000069.1:0-1524 GCA_036172155.1 Candidatus Magasanikiibacteriota bacterium | reverse complement strand
CGAAGCAAGCTATGGTCGTAATACACAGCGGTCTTAACACAAAGTTTTTAAAACATTCCGGTCGAAATACGCTATGGTCGTAATACACAGCGGTCTTAATACAAAGTTTTTAAAACACTCCGGTCGAAATACGCTATGGTCGTATTACACAGCGGTCTTAACACAAAGTTTTTAAAACACTCCGGTCGTAATACGCCCCGGTCGTAATACACAGCGGTCTTAACACAAAGTTTTTAAAACACTCCGGTCGAAATACGCTCCGGTCGTAATACACAGCGGTCTTAACACAAAATTTTTTAAACACTTTGGTCGAAACACGCTCCGGTCGTAATACACAGCTGTGTCTTGGTGTGTTGGTTTGCAAGCTCTTTTTATTTTTTTTTGTGCGATTGCATTTTGCGTTGCAAAAATAAAATGTGCTTGCAAATGCGCTGATAGTACTTGATATACACCGAAGTCCAATTACCCATAGTTCTTAACCAATAGAAGTCCAATTACCCAAAGTTCGTAACCCGCTTGCTTCATATTTTATCTATTTCCTTTTGCTCTATTATGTGTCTTACATAACATTTCGCAGTTTTTAGTGGCAGTCGCTCCTCCTTTACTCCAAGCTGCCACGTGGTCTGCGTCCATTTCAGCTAATTTCCAAATTTTAGTTTTGTTTGCATTCTCTCCTATGGCACAAAGTGGACAGTTTGAAATTTCTTTTTTCTCTGCGGCTTGTGTTTGTTTTGCATACACTGATTTTTTTGTTGCCTCGTCAAATACACGAACATCAAGCAACTTGGTGTCAGTCTTACCGCCAAGAATATATTCAAATACTCCTCTGTGATTTTTAATATACGAATCTGCATAAAGTTCTTTTACATCTTCTGATACTTTTTTCGGATTGTATGGTTTCTTGTGATACAGTTCGTAAAACTGACCCCACTCAAGCCCACACATTTCACTTTTAACATCGGTAAATACACCAGATGCCCAATCTATCACAGTATTGAAATAAGTTTTTAATTCAGAAATGTTATTGTCCTTTCTGTGTAAGCTCATATAATTGTCAATTTTTCCTTTGCTAATCCAATCAAGAGCACATTCCAAAAAATCCTGTCTGTCGGCACTGCCTCTTAAATACGCGCTCCACTTTTGAATATTGGAATTCCTACTATTACTAAATTCTTCCTTTGCCAAAGTCACAAATGGACCAGAATAAAGAGCATTGTTTAACTCTTGTTGATTTAGCGGAATACCAGCTATGTTTATGGTCTTGAACCACTCTTTTATTTCGGGTTCTTCTCCTTCACATTCGTAAATCGTAAGTTTTGTTTCTAAAATCTTCGTTTGCAAGTTAGTTGCAATGCCACTGAAATATTGCTCCATACCATTCTCATCTTTGACTGCAAATTTGTTAGCTACAAATCTTCCAAAACTTGTAATTCGTTGTTGTCCGTCAAGCACCTCAAATTTGTCAGCACTATTAATAGGAGCATTATTTAGTATGTAATATAAAATTTATTTTGTATATTTGCG
>JAVHSM010000068.1:0-7568 GCA_036172155.1 Candidatus Magasanikiibacteriota bacterium | reverse complement strand
ATAACAAAAATAAATTTAGTTTTTTTCCGCATAAAAATTTTTAAATTTCAAATATAAAAAAATAAAACGGATGATAAAAGTCCGTTTTATAAAATCTCTACTCGCAGTGACAATTCGGCCTCCAAGCCATGATTTAATTTGATTTTTACCGAACATTCACCGGCCTTTTTTATCATTAAATTTTCAACCTGATTTTTATTTAATTTTATTCCTCGTTTTGAAAGTTCGTCTACTACCCTCTGTTGACCGACAGCCGCATACAAAACACCAGTCTCACTGGCTTTTTCTTTAAAAACTATCTCTATATTGTTTAAATGTTCGGCCAACTCTTGCAAACCTCTCAGTTCGTATTCGGAATTTTTGGCTTCTTTGCGTTTGCGCTCATTTAGTTCACGAATATTTTTTTCCGATGCCTGCACGGCCAGATGTTTGGGAAATAAAAAATTATGGGCATATCCTTCATTTACTTCTTTGATCTCGTCCACTTTACCCATTCCTGAAATGTTTTGTAATAAGACTACTTTCATAATTTCTAAGGTCGAGCTAAACTTGCTTTTTTCGATAATTTACGCTAGTATTATAACACTATTCACTTTAACTGACAATATGAAGAAAAATAAAGAATCAGTCATAATTCCAGAAGCACCATCGTTCAAAAGTGGTTTTATTACTATGGTTGGCCGTTCCAACTGTGGAAAATCCACTTTGCTTAACACCCTAATTGGGACAAAATTAGCGGCTGTTACTCACAAACCACAAACAACCAGAGATATTATACACGGTGTACTCAATACTGCACAAGGGCAAGCTATTTTTGTGGATACCCCCGGTATTTTAAAAGAAAAACACAACCCATTAGCTGGCAAACTAACCGAGCGAGCCGAGGAAGCACTCAAAGAAATTGATGCGGTATTATATGTAGTTGACCCTACCAAAGCCATCGGAGCCGAAGAAAGATATATTTTGTCATTGTTACGAAAATTAGAGACACCGAAAATTTTGGTTATAAATAAATGTGATTTATCGGAAGAGGAAAAAATTTATTTGGAAGACTACAAACAGCTATCAAGTGAATTCAACGCCACTTTTGAACTTTCCGCTTTACTCAATCGCCATATTCAGCCACTAAAAGAAAAAGTTTTTGAATTTTTACCGGAAGGTCAAGCGATGTATGAAGGCGATCAGCTCACCAACATCGGCAAAAGTCATTGGATTTCAGAAGTTATTCGAGAAAAAATATTGTTGGCTCTACGCAAAGAAGTACCATATACTATCCATGTAGAAGTTCGCAATATTGAAGAAAAGAAAGACATCACCGTAATTCAAGCGGTAGTGGAAACTACTGATGCCCGCTACAAAAAAATGATCATCGGCGCCGGTGGCAGAGCCATTAAAGAAATCGGCATCGCCGCTCGCAAAGAGTTGGAGACTGCTCTGAATAAAAAAATATTTTTGGAATTGGAAGTTGAGACAAATCGACATTGGGAAGATTACGCGTAAAACAATCGTTGTATTAAATAACAAGACAAACAAAACAGGATAACGACAACCTTGTTTTCTTTTTGTGCTAAAATTTAGTTATTCAAAAAAATAAAGCGCGGCCAAAAACTTCAGAAATTATTTTTTTACTGTTGTCACAATTGGCTTCACAATCGATTTTGGATTCAAAATCCCAAGCGCTTTTTTCAACATTATATCATCCCCTACTTTTTCTTTTTCCCAATCTTGTTTTACCAACACATCCGGCTGGATACCTTGCTCGTTGATATTTTTATCATTGGGGGTGAACCATTCGGCCACGGTTATTTTTAATGCCGAGCCATCGGACAAATTTTCAAATTCTTGCACCGAACCCTTGCCAAAAGTTTTTTCCCCAAGAATAGTGGCTTTTTTATCATCTTGCAAAGCACCGGCTAAAATTTCCGAAGCCGAAGCCGAACCGCCGTTGACCAACACCACAGTCTTTATATTTTGCAAACGATGGTCTCCGATAGTAGTATGATCGCTGACATCTCCATTGCTAAATTTTTCACTGACAATTTTTCCATCCGGTATCCATTCGCTGGCTACCGATACCGCCGAGTCCAAATAGCCACCCGGATTATTTCGTAAATCAATAATCAATTTACTAATTTTGCGATTCTGAATTTGTTTTATAGCTTTATCAAATTCCGGCACGGTGTTTTGGTTAAATTGCATTATTCGCACATAAGCAACATTGTTTGACTTCACAGAAAACATTACCGCTGGAATATTAATATTTTCACGAGTGATGGTAAAATCTTTTGTTTTAGCAAATCCGGCACGCATGATTGTAAGCACTACCGATGTCCCAGCCTTACCGCGAATTTTTTGTACAGCCGTATTGGCATCCATATTGGCGGTAACAATTTTATCAATAACATAAATTTTATCCCCCGAACGCAATCCGGCACGATCAGCCGGCGTACCAGGCAACGGTGCTATTACTACCAACTGATTATTTTTGATACCGATCTCAGCGCCGATTCCGCTAAACTCACCATCTAAACTTTTATTGAATTCATCAGCCGCTTTGGGTGGAAAATAAACAGTATAAGGATCACCAACACCAGCCACCAATCCTTGCATCGCACCATAAAAAAGATCTGAGTCCTTTACCGGCTGTTTGGCATATTTTGATTTTACTTTTTGCCATACTTCCCAAAACTGATTAAAATCAACATCTTTGGTCAAATTTTTATTCTCACTAAAATTAATTATTTTGGTGCTCCAATCGGAATTTTCCGCCGCGTTGGTAATAGATTTTTTGGTAGCCAAAAATTGACCGGCCAAAATACCCGAGCCAAAAAGTACTATCGATAAAATCGCCGTAAAATATACATTGGCATAACGACGCGCGCGCTGTTTAATTGGTGTAAGGTTTTCTTGCATATTATTTTATTCATTAATAACTTTTATATCAGCACCAACAGAATTTAAAATTTTATATAAATTTTCATAACCACGCTCAATGGCATAAGTGTTACGCAAAATAGATTTACCACTAGCGGCCAACATACAGATCAAAATATTTACCGCCGGACGTAAAGCCGGTGGGCAAATAACTTCGTTGGCTCTAAATTTGGTTGGCCCTTCTACCCATAAACGATGAGCATCAAGCAAAGTAACTTCAGCTCCAAGCTTTTGCAATTCCAACGCGTGCACCGCGCGATTTTCGTAAGCCCAATCATGTACCAGAGTACGACCGTGCGCTTGAGTTAAAATTGGAATAAATAGTGGCAAATTGTCAATATTCAAACCAGGAAAAGGTCGCCCATAAATTTTATCAGGCAAAGCTTTTAGTACCGATGGAAAAATCTCGACATCTATCAAATCAAACTTGCCATTCTTTGATTTTCTTTTATTTTTAATCTGATATTTTTGACCCATTACCTCCAATTTACACAGTTCCAATTCCAAAAATTCCAACGGACAGTTTTTTACTGTAAGGTGTGAACCGGTGGTGATGCCAACAGCAATATAGGTCATCGCCACTATCGGATCGGGCATGATAGAATAATTTTTTATCGGGTTTAATTGTTTGACACCATTAATTTCCAAAGTAGTCGTTCCAATCCCTTTTATTTTCGCGCCAGCTTTTACTAAAAAATAACAAAGATCCTGAACCATATAATTGGCCGAGGCCATTTTGATGGTTGAATTTCCTTTGGATAAAACCGCAGCCATAATCGCATTTTCGGTAGTAGTATCACCGGATTCATACATCACAATTTTTGCGCCCTGCAACGGTAGATTTTTTACTTGATAATAGCAATCTGTAGACTCAATATGCACGCCAAATTTTTCAAGTGCGTACCAATGCGGGCGCACAGTGCGTTCACCCAAATGACAGCCACCGGATTTTGGCAAATTATACTCTTTTACACGCGCCGCCAAAGCTCCCCACAAAAAAATCGAGGCACGAGTTTTTTCGGCGGCATTTCTATCAATATTTTCAATTTGTAAATTGGCACTAGCATCGACTTCCAATTTATTGTCTCCCAACCAATTAATTTTAATTCCAATACTTTGTAATAATTCGATTATTCTTTTTACTTCTTCAATTTTTGGCATATCTACCAAAATGGTTTTGCCTTTGACCATCGCACAGGCGCACAAAATCGCCACTGCCGAGTTCTTCGCTGACTGGTTTTCAATCTCTCCTTTTAGTTTTTTTCCTCCGTTTATTATAAGATAGGACATAGCAACGCCTTTATTTTTTCCTCAGTCTATACTATACTATACAAACTTAAATATTGCAAACCAAATATGGAGTATCCGCAAAGCTATTTTACCCGCCCTTGGAGAAGATTTATGCTGGGAATTTTTATCCTTGCTTTTTTGATAATTTCCCCACTTTTAGTGCTTTATACCTCTGGCTATCGCTATAATTTCAAAAATGGCATCGTGCAAGAAATCGGCGCTATCAGCATCGATGTTCTTCCCAAGAATGCCATCGTTTATCTTGGTGACACTGTTTTAAAAAGCACCATGCCAATTCGTTTAAAAAATATTGTTCCTGGAAAATATAAAATAAAACTAACTGCCGACGGTTATTATGATTGGGACAAAGAAGTGGTTGTAGAAAACAAGCAAACTGTATATATCAAAGAAATAAAATTAATAAAAAAGTCACAACCACAAAAAATACTGGCAGGAAAAATTGATAAAATTTATTTATCAAAAAGCAACAAATATTTACTTTATGAAAAGATAAATAAGAATCGCGAATTTTGGTTGCGTAATTTATCAAATGGACAGAATAACCTAATTTTTGTTGAAACCAAAAATAAAAATTATGAAGTAAATTGGTCACAAAAAAATGACTGGCTAATAATAGCCAATACCGACCTATCGGAAATATATGTAATAGATTGCAACACACCAGATAAAAATTGGAATTTAGCCAAAGAAGAAAAAAATAAAATTACTAAAATTCAATGGAGTAACAACAGCCAGACAGATATTTTTTATTCTACCAAAAACCAGTTAATGATCACAAATGCTTCTACTAGACAAAAAACACCAATAGGAAAAAATTACTTTTTTGATTGGTATGCCGATAATGGACAAATTTGGACACTACAATCCAATATCAACACCAAACAACTGGAGATTATGAAAGACACCTTTGGTTTTGCTGAAAATTTTACTAAAATTAATACTTTACAGAATGACAACAACAAAGAACCAGATTGGAAAATTATTCACGCGCAAGATGGTGAAATTTTGCTAAAAAAATCAGGGTTTACCGATATGTTGTTAATAGCAGGCGATAAACAATTTTCTTTTTCCGGTGAAAAATTTTTACAATCCGATTTTAACAATTGGTGGATAATATGGACACTTTGGGAAATAACAACATACAGTCAAGGTGAAGAACCGTTTTTATTGAACCGCTCTGGCGAACAATTAAATAAAGTAGTCGTATTGGATGAATATAATACGCTGGGTCTAATTTGGGCAAACAAAATGACCGCGCTATTCCCCTATTATTTTGTTAGCCATAATTTAATAAATAAAAAAATTAACGATGCACAAGCGGATAGCCAAAATCGAATATTATATTTTTCCACTATGACCAATGACGAGGAGGGTTTGTGGAAAATGGATTATTAAATATTGAAATTATTTAGGGAGAAATATTTTCCATTCGTTCACAGTGAAAATCCTTTTGTCATTCCGAGCCCTTCGGCTCCGCTCAGGATAAACTCCGTCGAGGAATCCCTTAAAATACCGAAAGGGATTTCTCCACTCGCAAACTCGGTCGAAATGACAAAAGTATTTTCAATGTTCACTCATTGGAAAATATTACTCCCTAAATAATCTACATTATATTAAAATATGAAACTAACTACATACACAGACGGTGGCGCGCGCGGTAATCCTGGTCCAGCAGCAGCCGGTATTGTTATCAAAGATGATAACGGACATACAGTGGATACATACGGCGAATATTTGGGAGAACAAACAAATAATTTTGCCGAATACTCCGCGCTTATTTCCGCCCTTAAACGAGCAAAAGAATTAGGCGCGACAGAAGTTGAGTGCGTATTAGATAGCGAGCTGGTCACCAGACAAATGCTTGGGCAATACAAAGTAAAAGAACCGACATTGCAAAAATTATTTATACAGGCATACAATGCAGCGGCTCAATTTCAAAAAGTAAAATATAAACATACTCTGCGTGAAAATAACAAAGAGGCAGATGCTCAAGTAAACAAAATTTTAGATAAAAAAAATCTTCCCAACTAAGGGAAGATTTTTTAATTCTCTAGCGATTATTGATTTGTACCTGTCACGACTGGAGTCACGACTGGAGCCACAACTGGTGTGACTGCTGGTGCTGGAGCCACTACCGGAGTGGCAGTTTTTAAAGCATCTTTACCCGCTTTGAAAGCATCGTCAGCGGTTTTTCTAGCGACTTGTAATTTCACCAAAGCGGCTTTTTTGGTAGCTTTAAAAGCGTCATTGGCGGCTTTTTTAGCGGTTGCGTCGGCACTGCTGGCGATAGCGGCTTTGAAAGTGACATTAGCTTGTTTTAAAGTATCATTATATTCTTTCAACGCGACTTTTTTGGCATCAAATCTGGTTTTTTCCAAAGCTTTGATTGCCAACGCTTTGGCTTTATTGGCTTTTTGTTTTTTCTTTATTTCTTCTTTTAGATTTTTTACCATTTCTTTGGCTTTTTCATTGAGATCTTTGCGTTCAGCCATGGCTTTTTGAGTAACACCTTTCTTTTCTTCCACAGCTTTTTTGGTAATTTCTTTTTTAGCCTCTTTATTCTCTTTTAAAATATTTTTTATTTCACCTTTTTTAGTTTCTACTTTTTCCACTTTTACTCCGACTTTAGCGTTGGGATTTACTTGCTGAGCGGAAGCAGGCGCGGCAGCCAAGATCAAACCCATAACGAACAAACTGGATAATATTTTTTTCATACAACACAATTATTATTAAAAATTAATTTATTATTTTTTAATTATTTTTTTACACCGGAAAACTTTTCGACCTTTAGGAAAAGCACTTTCCTAAAATGTATAATTATAATTAATAAAATACCGACTATTAACAAAGCTAAAAACCAAATTATCAAATCATTCCACGGAAAAAATTCTATTAATTCCTCGTTGAATTCAAACAATTTGGCCATATCTATTCGAATACTTTCAAACCATACTGAAAAAAAATCAACACTCCCCTGTTCAATCATTTTTTCATATACTATATATGATACTGCCAACAGACTAACCAAAAAACCGGTAAAAACTCCATACAAATAATATCTGGTTTTCACGACTTTTACCGAGCGCATAATATCACGATGCAAATTTTGTGGGACTTCGGTCATAAATTTATTTTTTATTTAGCTCCTCGCTCAAAGCTTTTTTGGCACGGTGCATATAAGTTTTTACGGTATTGATAGGCACTTGTAAAACTTCGGCGATTTCTTCATACAACAATCCATCACGAAAATACAACACTAGAACGCTCCGGTAAACCGGCTTAATGTTTCTTAATGCATTGTCAACGAGCTCTTTGTCCTCTAT
>JAVHSM010000067.1:0-7641 GCA_036172155.1 Candidatus Magasanikiibacteriota bacterium | reverse complement strand
CTCCGGTTCGTTAGGATAAATATATGGAGAAAGCAGTCGTAGGGCGGCGGATAAAAATTTTCCTTTTTTCTCATATTCGGCAAAGTCGGCTTGCAAAATCGGTTGAATTTTTTCGGCGACACTATCATAATGATATCCGTCCAAGTCTACATCGCCAAAAATTGTGCCGGCGACAATCTGGTTAACACGGCTCACGCAACTCCACTTGTTCACGGCCAGTTGGCCGAATATTTCTATTAGCCACTGTGGCGCGATAATAAAACCGACACGCCAACCGGTCATCGCGTAATTTTTGGAACAACCGTTTAGATTGATAGTATAGTCTAGCATTCCCGGGAGTGATAATAAACTAAAATGTTTGTTGCCCCCAAAAGTAATTTGATCATAAATATCATCATATACCACCATAAATTTATGTTTCCGCGCCAGTGCGGCTACTTCTTCCTGTTTTTGTTGGCTCATCATCATACCGGTAGGGTTTTGCGGGGTGTTCAAAAATAATAATTTTATGTTTTGATTTTTTTCCAAGATTTCTTTTAAATCCTCAACATTAAAATTCAGAGTTTTGTCAGTTGGATTTTGGCGAGCTGTCCAATTTAGATAACTCCCGCGGGTATAAAAACTCGCCAACGATCCATATATAGGATAGCCGGGATTTTGAACAATTATTTTATCTCCAGCACCAACCAGCGCCTGAATCGCCAGTTCGATCGCCGGTTTGCCTCCTGGTTCAAGAATAATATTTTCTTTTTTTATTTCCACACCACGAGTTTTTGTCCAATAGCTAGCAATATTTTCTCGTATTTGCGGGTAGCCCATGAAGTGTCCGTATTTTGTTTGTTTGTCTTTGAGCGCGGCAATAGCTACTTCAATAATTGGCTCGGGAGTTTTTGGTCCGGTATCGCCAATGTGGAATTTATAAATTTGTGGGAATTTTTTGCTGGCTTCCAAAGCCACTACTTCCGCGCCAAATCCAAAAGAAGTTTCTGTACCCAGATATTCCAGATCGGGGTTGATTGAAACTTTTGGCGATAGTTCGTCATTGTTTAAAAATTTATCAGATAATTTCATATTTTTAGTTGTCATTCCCGCGAAGCTTGTCCTCACGAAAGTGGGGGGGGCGGGAATCTTTATGTTGCTACCGGCTTATAAATCAAAATAACTGGATTCCCGCTTTCGCGGGAATGACACATTTTATTATTTTTATTTTTTTGTTGAGTCGATAATTTTATTTTTTATATCATTTGGCGTCAAATGCGCCAACTCATAAACTTCTTTGACATTGCCAGATTTGAGATATGTATCAATCGCGATAGTTTTGCGTTCATAGTCAGCTGGCAACAAAAATGGATACAAAAATCCTTTCCAACCATTGTGCAGGGCGACGACTAGTGGTCGTTCTTCATCGGCCAATACATCTTGCGCACCAGCGGGATTAATTTTTCGGTATTCTTCAAATAATTCCGGAGAAGTGACGGCGATAATTTTTACATCAAAACTATTTTCCAGTTCCGGTAAAATTTCCAAAGTGTTCACCAAAACTTGAACACCGGAAATTGCCAAAATAATTTTTGATTTGCCGGTTTGCGCGAATTTTTTATAAACATAGGCGCCGTTAATTGCTGAGCGTGCCGGAGGTACGCCATTGTCACGTTTTAGCACTGGAGTATCGGGGCGGGTGACTGACAAGGCAATCGGTTCGCCTTTTTCCAGAGCGTAAAACAACATTTCCACTGTTTCGTTGGCATCAAATGGTTTATAAACTTTTATACCAGGCATGGCGTCATACAGACTCATCCAATATAGACCTTGATGGGTCGGGCCATCTTCGCCAGTTTCCGGACCATCGTGTGCGGCCAACACAATAAAAAATCCTTTGGCTTTTGGATTGAGATGGTTGCCTATTAAAGCCAAGCGCACACAGTTGCCGATCATGGTAGTGAATACCGCGTAAGTACCAAATACCGAAACTGGCTGATATCCGCCAGGCAAAATATCTTGTGACATGGCGGCATACATCATCGCCATATTTTGTTCAGCAATTCCAAAGCGAATACCGCGGCCGTAGGGATTTTTTTCGCTGATGACCCCGTAAACATTTTCTGAACTATTTATCAAAACCGAGCCACTGAGATCGCCAGCGCCAACATAAAAAAACGCGGTTTTCTGCATCAACCATTTGAACCAAGTGGCTGAGGCTTTGCGGGTGGCTACTTTTTCACCTTCTTTGAAAACTAATTCCGGTGGTAATGTTTTCGGACGGCGTAAGGTCAGGGGATTGACCAACGGTCTACCAGCCAAACCGACTGACATTTTTCTAACCGCTTCTGATTCGGTAGGAATTTTTTTGGCGGAAATTTCCAATTGTTGAATTAAATAATTTTTATCTTCTTTGGAAATATTCTGCAAGACTACCTCAATGTCTTTGATAGTTTCGCCGGCAATGCCTGGGATATCGAATCCGAGCGCTTTCATTATTTTCACATATTCATCATGCTTGGCCGGACTGCCGTGCGAGGCGGCGGTGTTTTCTTTGTTTCCATAACTTTTGCCTTTGAAAGTGTGAGCGAGGACAGCTGTCGGCATGCCGTTTTCTGAAATTTTGGCGGCCAAGCGATAAGCATAAATTAATTCCAAAATATCATGACCATTCACCTCTATCACATTCCAACCCAAACCTAGCCAATGATTTATATATGGTGAATTCATTACCTCCTCGGTCGGACCATCTATGCCAAAATGATTGCGATCCAAACTGACAATAATATTGTTGGTGCCGGTCGCGACCAAAACATTGCGCGCTTCATAGCTCATTCCTTCTTCGCTTTCGGCATCTCCCATCAATACATATACTTTGGTGTCTAGCGCGCAAGATTTGTGAGCAATAGCAATACCACCGGCGGCGGATAATCCGTGTCCGGATGGACCGGTAGAAGTATCGGCGAGAGGGTAGTGACTTTCCACATGTCCTTGCGGGCCGTCGGAGTGACGAAAACGAATTAAATTTTCCGGATAAACTAAGTTTGTACTGTCCTCTGAAATTTGTTTGCCGGCGCGACGCAAACATTCATATATTAAAGAATTGATAGAGTGTAAAGCCGGTGTGCAATGTCCGGCGCTCCAGATCAGACGATCACGAGCCGGATTTTTGGGATTAATTGGGTCAAAAGCCAGATTTTCACCCAGCACCATCGCCAAAATTTGTTCCACTTTGCCACTACTGCCACCAGGATGTCCAGATTGACCAGCCTCAACGGCGGCGAATATCAGACCGCGCATAATTTTGGCTAGATGTACCAGTCTGTCCAGATCGATACCTGGCAAGACTTGTAAGTCGGCGTCCATCAAATTGATATAATTGCCGTTGACTCGATCTTTATCTTTGGAAAATTTTTCCCAATCCTTTGGTTGTAAAATATTTAAACTCATATTTTTTATGGTTGATATTCTTTGCTGTCGCGAGCTTTGCGTTTGTCTTTTTTGTCTTTTTCTCTGAGCATGACTTTGTGTTTTTTCAGTTCGGCTTCCAGATGATCGCGCACTTTATCGATAGCTTTGTACAAATCTTTTTCATTTTTGGAGACAAATAAATCATTGTCAGGAACTTCCAATTTGATTTCGCAAATAAAAATTTCGCCTTTGAGATGGTGTTGACTTTCTTTGCCAATCACGACATTGGCGCGTAAAATTTGATCATAAAATTTATCCAAGCCACTGATTTTTTTCTCGACATAATCTTTTATAGCTTCGGTCAGATCAATATTTTTTCCAGTAATTTTTATTTGCATAAAAAATGTTTATGAATAAGATTAATTAAGTATATTTATTGAACGATTTCCACTTCCGTTTCTAGAATTACTTTAAATTTATTGTACGCTTTTTCTTTCATTATATCAACAATTTGGAGTACATCCGCTTGGCTGGCATTGTTGAAATTTACGATAAAATTGCCGTGTTCATCGGATATTTTGGCACCGCCGACTGTAGTACCTTTGAGATCTAACTGTTCCATGACCCAGCCGACCGGTACAGTACCGCGTTGTTGAAATAATTCGGGCAATTCTTTGGGGTCGCCAGGCCATTTTTCCATTTTAATATTTTTGAAAAAGCTACCGGCTGATGGATGATGAGGGTAACGGCCGGTGCGATGCTTCATATATCCTTGAATTTTTTCCATAATTTCTTTTTTGTCGCCGGCGTGTAATTCGAACCAAGCGCGCAAAACAACATCGCTATTAAATTTGAACAAACTTTCACGATAGCCGAATTTGCAGTCGGGATTTTCTACTTCTATTATTTCACCATCACGCCAAACTTCTATTTTGGAAATACTGTGAGCGATATCCAATCCCATAGCGCCGGCATTGCCACGCACCGCTCCGCCGACCGTACCGGGAACGCCGACAGTCCACTCCAAACCAGCTAGACTATTTTTCATAGCCAAATTGAGCACGGATCCTAGTTGTGCGCCCGCTTCGGCGATAATCGTATGCTGGCCATCAAACTCGATTTTTCCATTTTGAATTTTGATAGTCACGCCTTCAAAACCGTTGTCTGGCATCAGCAAATTCGAGCCACTGCCGATGATAAAATAATTTATTCCTGCACCACTTAAATAATTCAATAATTCAACCAATTTTTGGTTATTTTCAGGCAAAACCAAATATTGTGCTGGTCCGCCAACCTCGAATGTAGTTAATTTGGCAAAAAGCACATTTGTTTTTATATCGCCGTATTTTTTGAGTTCATTGTATAGTTCATCCATATAGATTGCCAAAATGGGGTTATTTTAGTATAATCTGAGAGTGTGTTGTTTTTTTGTCATTCCCGTGCAAGCTTGTCCTTCACCTGATCGGGGACGGAAATCTATTAGTTATCCATCATTTATGCCTTTTTCTCTTCAAAAACCAGTGGTTTATGTGGCGCGTGATCTAGAGCGTACTTTGGGTTTGCCGATTTCCACCAAGGGTTATTACATTATCTCAAATTATACCGCCTTTGCCAATAGTTTGGCAAAAGGCAAAAAAAATGTCTTGCTGGTCAAAAGTACAGAGCTTTTGGATACTCGTGAATTGTTGGTGCATCCCAAAGTGGTGAAGTTTATCAATACTGTCATTGCGAGACCGACTAAGTCGGGAGAAGCAATCCCTAAAAACTATGGGGTTGTTTCGTCTCCGCCTAAGGCGGATCCTCGCAATGACGGTGGAATCTTGGTCTTTAAAAACACTACTCAAATAGAAAAAATTTGCGTGCAAAATGGTTGGCCACTTTTAAATCCCAATGCGGAACTTGCATCCAAAGTTGAAGAAAAAATTACTCAGGTAGAGTGGTTGAATGAATTAAAAAAATATTTACCGCCATTTGAAATAAAAATCGCCAAGGAAATAAAATGGACAGGGGAGCCGTTTATATTGCAATTCAACCGTGCTCATACCGGTAGTGGTACGATTTTGGTTGAATCGGCAAAACAATTGGAAGAAATACAGGCGAAATTTCCTTTGCGCGAAGTGCGCGTCACCAAATATATTCAGGGGTCGATGTTTACCAATAATAATGTAGTTTGGGGTAAAAAGATTTTATGTGGAAATATTAGTTATCAGATTACGGGGTTAAAACCGTTTACAAATATGCCGTTTGCGACGGTGGGAAATGATTGGGCATTGCCGTATAAAATTTTATTAGCGCAACAAAAAAAAGAATATTTGGCGATGGCTAAATCGATTGGCGAAAAATTAGCGCAATCCGGTTGGAAAGGGTTGTTTGGGATTGATGTTGTGCTGGATGAAAAATCAGGAAAATTATTTTTGATTGAAATTAATGCCCGCCAACCGGCTAGTACTAGTTTTGAATCCCAGTTGCAACAAAATGCTATTACGAATAATAAAAATTGTCATTTCGACCGAGCCAAGCGAGCGGAGAAATCTCTTACCACTTTCCAAGCCCACCTACTGTCATTATTGGAAGAAAAAGAAACAAAAACTAATTTAATCAAAATAAAATCTGGTGCTCAGATCACCCAAAAAATTGTTTCGTTAAAAAAAGTTATCAAATTAAATAAATTACTAGAAAAAATTAAAGTGTTGAAAAAAAATAATTTTCAAATATTTCTTTACAATAATGACAAACCGGAGTCCGATTGGGTCAGAATACAATCCAAATCATCGGTTGCGGACGCGCCAAACTCTTTGAATAAACATGGTGAAATTATGCAATCATTTTCTTTTTCTTTATTAAAATAATTATGTTATCCAATTCAGCTCAAAAAATATTAAATGATTATTTTAACTTGCCTTTTGAAAATATCACTGGCGTGCGTTGTCCGTATCTTAATAATGCGCACAAAAAACAGCGGGCGCAGTTGCGTGTTTTGGTAGGCAAAGGCACTCCGCATGAGATTGTGGAGGAAGCCAAGATTATTTCGATGCAATATCATGCCGGTTTGTTTGATAAAGCCGGACATTGTTGTTTGCACAATGAACATACCGGTGAAAAAGTGACGGCCGATGAAATTCGAAAATTTTTGGTTGATAATAATCTGGGGGTTGAATGTTCGGGCTTTGTGACACAGGTTTTGCGCGCGCATTTCAAAGAGACCATTGGTATCGATATCGCGCGTAAATTTTATATCACTTCGCCGCGTTATTTTTTACGCTATTTGATTTCGCTATTGCGTCCGGTGGAAAATATTGGTGTGCGCAGATATTGTGATGACCGCAATACCAAAGAAATTTTATGGCACGATGTTCAAGCTGGCGATGTCATTACCGTGCTCGAAACCGGAATAAAAAATATTTACAATCATATTTTGTTGATTACGGATAAGACTGGTGATACTATCAAATACGCTCATGCGCGCGCTTGGAGCTGCGAAGGAAAATATGGGCACGGCGTAGCGCAAGGTGAAATTAAAATTACCAATCCGACAGGCAAACTATTGGATCAAACTTGGACAGAGCTGTCATATATCAATGAAAAAAATGAAACTTGGCAAGAAGCCAAACAAGCCAAGATTTTACAAGTGCGTCGAATAAATTTTTAAATTTAAACTACAACCTCAATGTTTGTTTTATTTCTTTCACTTTTATTATTTATGATTACTGCGCTATTAGTTTTTGCTTTGGTGGTGTTAGTTTTTTCACCGGTATTTTTGGGAGTACCATTTATGCCTACTCATAAAAAACAAGCGATAAAAATGATGGAGTTTGCGGATATAAAACCGGGAATGAAAGTGATAGATTTGGGATCAGGCGCTGGCCGTTTGTTATTTTTAGCAGCTGGAAAAGGTGCGACTGCAACAGGTTATGAATTGAATCCATTTTTAGTGCTATGGACAAAATTAATGATTATTTTGAAAGGAAAACAAAAACAAGTTGATGTATTATATAAGTCAATTTATGATGCCGATATCGCAGAAGCTGATGTGATTTTTATGTTTTTATTTCCGCCGCACATGAAAAAATTAACAGCCAAAATAGCCAATGAAGCAAAACAGGGGGTGAAAATTTTATCATACTCTTTTCCTTTACCAGGTTGGGCACCACTAATACACGAGCAGGCAATTTATGTTTACAAAAAATAATTTTCTATTATTTGTCATTCCCACGAAAGTGGGAATCTTTTTTAGCCAAAAAAAGTTGACGA
>JAVHSM010000066.1:27071-28431 GCA_036172155.1 Candidatus Magasanikiibacteriota bacterium | reverse complement strand
CGAGCGATTTTGCCGAACTATTGATATCCGCAGTTATTGAAAAAATGGCTAAAATCTTGTAAAATATATTCAATAATGTGTAATCATAATGGGGGTATGAACACCAGTCAATATTATCGCGAAAGTCGCGATCCAATACAACTACTCAAACAGGAAATGAAACTTCGTAGATTTAGCCAAAGTACGATAAAATCATATTTGCATTATATCACGGATTTTTTGAAACATGCAAACAAAAGCCCTCGGGACGTGAACACTGGTGATGTGAGGGATTATTTGGAGAAAATGGCGGATAGTGGCGTCTCTTCTTCTACTTTGAATAGCGCATATAGTGCTTTGTGGTTTTATTTTGGTAAAATTCTTGGTAGGCAGTTTTTTGTCAATATTCCTCGTGCTAAAAAAGACAAAAAATTACCAGAGGTTTTTAATATTGAAGAAGTTCGGAAAATATTGGGGTCAATCCATAATGTAAAACATAAATTATTTTTGGGCTTGATGTATTCATCAGGTTTACGATTGTCTGAAACAATAAATGTGAAAGTGGGGGATTTGAACTTCTCTAAAAAACTTTTGACCGTGCGTGGCGGTAAAGGAGCAAAAGACAGAGTAACGATTTTATCGGATAAAGTTGGTGGAGTTTTGCAAAAATATACCAAAAACAAACAGCCAAGTGATTTAGTATTTGAAAGCAATCGTGGTGGAAAATTGAGTGATCGTACGGCACAGTGTATGTTTGAACATGCTTTGCAGACATCTGGAGTGAGGCGGCATGGCACTTGTCATACTTTGCGTCATAGTTTTGCTACCCACCTACTTGAAAATGGGACGGATATCAGGTATATTCAAGAATTGTTGGGGCATGCGAAGTTGCAGACGACGCAGATTTATACGCATGTGGCCAATAGTAATTTGCAGGGGATTAAGAGTCCGTTGGATTAGTGGATATGAAATATATAGACAAGATTCCCGTTTTCACGGGAATGACAATGAATAAGATAAAAAAATTGCCGGATACTCCCGGCGTGTATATATTTTTTAATTCTCAAAAAGAGATTATTTATGTTGGGAAGGCATCATCGCTCAAAAGTCGGGTGGGTGGATATTTCAAAAGAATAGATTCCCGCTTTCGCGGGAATGACAGTGTGAGCTACAATGGTGGGAATGACAATGTACGCCAGAATGACAATAGGCGTCCGATTGAGGAGATGATTCATGAGGTGGTGGATCTGAAAACCGAACAGACAGATTCGGCACTCGAGGCGGCAATTTTGGAAGGGTATTATATAAAAAAGTATCGCCCGAAATATAATATCCAATGGCGCGATGATAAAAGTTGGAATTGGATTGGGATTAGCAAAGA
>JAVHSM010000066.1:0-26971 GCA_036172155.1 Candidatus Magasanikiibacteriota bacterium | reverse complement strand
TGGCAAAAGTGATTCGTCCACTCTGTTTATTTTTAGGTGGCAAGAAAAAATTATTAATGAAGAAAATTGAAAAAGAGATGGGCGTTGATTCTAGATTACAAAATTTTGAAGAAGCGGCACGGTTGAGAAATCAGCTTTATCATTTACAAAAAATTCAGGATGTGGCTTTGCTTAATGAGAGTTTTGTGATGGATAAAGTGAAAGGAGATTCCAATTTTCATGGGAATGACACTACTGCGGGAATGACAAACAAAGGGATTGCTTCGCCCGCCGTGTGGCGGGCTCGCAATGACATGAGGATAGAGGGATATGATATTTCCAATCTTGGTAGTAGTGATAAAGTGGGAAGTATGGTAGTATTTGATGAATCCGAATCAATAAAAAGTCAGTATCGTAAATTTAAAATTAAAACAGTAACGGGGCAGAGTGATGTAGATTGTTTGGCAGAAGTATTGGAGCGTCGGTTGAAACACAGTGAATGGCCGATGCCAAATTTATTTTTGATTGATGGTGGTCTACCACAAGTTAATAAAGCCAAAACGGTATTGCGTGAGGCGGGAGTAAATACACCGATTGTTGGAATTGCCAAAGGGATAGAGCGAAAACGCAATGATTTTTTTGTGGTGGCTGAATCGAGCGAGGTTAAAAAATGGATCAAAGAAAATAAAAATTTATTAATCCAGGTGCGTGATGAAGCCCATCGTTTTGCTATCGCATTTAATCGCGCCCAAAGGAAAATAAAATATTAAATATGTTAAAGCGACATTATTTTATAGGCAATTTTAATTTGGATTTGAAAGAAATTATTTGTTTGGATACGGAAATTATTCATCATATCAAAGATGTTTTGAAATTGAAAGAAGGTGAAGAAATAATACTATGTGATGGACAGGGGAAAGTGGCGTTGGTGAAAATAGAAAAAATTGACAAAAAGAGCATTAATTTTTTTGTTAAAAATATTTTTCCAGGTGCGGTGGGTGATAAAAAAATAATTCTTTTTGCTGCTTTACTCAAACGAGACAGTTTCGAATGGTTGCTTCAAAAAGCGGTAGAGGCTGGAGCAAATGAGATTGTGCCAATCGTTTCGGAACGCACAATAAAAATTGGTTTGAATGAAAAACGTTGGCAAAAAATAATTAAAGAGGCGGCGCAGCAATGTCAGAGTTTGATTTTGCCAAAATTATTGCCAATTCAAAATTTTAAAGACGCGCTAAAAAATATGGATGGCATCGGTGTATTTTTTGATCCGGCTGGAGAAAATATAAAAAAAATAAAATTAAATAATTCGGTGATTTCATTGTTTGTTGGTCCGGAAGGTGGTTGGTCGGATAAAGAAATTGAGCTGTGTAAAGAAAGTGGTCTGCATTTTGTAAATCTTGGAACTTCGATTTTGCGCGCGGAGACAGCCGCCACGGTAGCGGTATATTTGGCTAAAAATATTTTTTAAGGTAGAATATGATTATATGGTAGTAGATATTGAAAAAATTAAATCTGAAGGTGGACATCTTCGACAAGAAGTTCGCCAAAAGACGATAGATTTGATCTTGGCCGCTTTTGGTTTTGTGGCTGGTTTGGCTTGGAATGAGGCCATAAAAGCATTAATTGAAGAGGTGTTTCCTGCTCACAATAACTCAGTTTGGGCTAAACTTACTTATGCTTTGCTAGTGACAGTGCTAGTGGTTGTAGTGTCAGTATATTTTGTTCGTGTTACCTCAAAAAGTGTGTCAGTGAGCGACAAACAGGGGTAGAGACTTGACATTTTTTCGTTTTTTGTTTATTATATTGCTGTTTATGTTAGCCAAAAACAATCGAGGAGAATCATGGATGGAGGCTCTAAAATTTATTGGTCATTGTCCAATTTGTAATACGCGCTATGAACATGATCGCGCCAAATTATTCGCTCAACGCGATGCGGCCAATCTGATTCATATTACTTGTGGAAAATGCGCTAGTAATTTTATCGCCATGATTGTGATGATGGGACAGGGGCTAAGTTCGGTAGGGATGGTGACTGATCTGAGTTTTGATGACGCCAAACAATTATACAAAACCGCGCCGATTACGGTAGATGAGATCATCAGCGGTTATCAATTTTTTCAAAAAAATTATTAATAAATAAATTTGTAAGATATGGTATATTTGTTGCAAGCGGTGACCCGCACAATTAAAGGAAAAAAATCTCGTGAAGACGGTAAATTACCAGCCGTTAGTTATGGCGCCGGTAGTGAAACTATTTCTTTGGATTTAAATTACGCTGATTTTTTAAAACTTTACAAACAAGCTGGCGATTCCAGTTTGATCGATTTACAAATTGACGGTAAAGATGTCGGTAAAGTATTGATACACGAAGTACAATATGATCCGGTAAAAGACACTCCAACTCATATTGACTTGCGCCGTATTGATATGAATAAGGTAATGCAAGCTCCGGTGGTTCTGCATTTTGTTGGTGAAGCGCCAGCGGTCAAAGCCATGGGTGGTACTTTGGTACAAAATCTCTCTATGGTAACTGTGGAATGTTTGCCAAAAGATTTGGTATCTTCTATTGAAGTCAATTTGTCCAACTTGAAAACTTTTGATGATTTGGTGAAAGTAAAAGATTTGGTATTGTCTGCAGGTTTGAAAGTAGTTGCTCCATTGCCAGATGCTTTGGTGGTCAAGGTAATCGCCGCGATGACCGAAGAAGAAATTAAAGCGATGGAAGATGCTGGTAAGAATTTGGACGTTAGTAAGATTGAATCAGCTGGCAAGAAGAAAGAAGAAGAAACCGCAGAAGGTGAAGCTCCTGTCGCCGGTGCAGATAAGAAAGCTGAAGAAAAGAAACCAGCAGAAAAGAAATAAATTCTTTAAAATATCAATCCCTGCTAACAAGCGGGGATTTTTATTTTGTGGTATAATATCAGCTGTCATTTCGACCGAGCCTCGCGGCGAGTGGAGAAATCTCTTGGTAGTTGTGAAAGGGATTCCTCGGTTATCACTCGGAATGACAATCTTAAAAATATGAAGAAAATAGATCAAAAATTATTATATAAAATAATTCTCGTATTAATTTTGCTGGTAATTATTTTTGTTGGCGGTTATTGGTTAATCAACAAGATTCAATTAAAAACTGTTTGGAAAAAAGAGCAAATACAAATTTCGTTACCACCTGCCTATGCAAGTGCTCTGGATGGTTTGCCAGTCAGTAGTACCGAAAAAATAAATCCGTCCGTGGTTGGTGTGATGATTGATAATTATCCCGATGCTAGGCCACAGAGTGGCCTATTGGCGGCAAAAATAGTTTATGAAGCGCCGGCTGAAGGCGGGCTCGCTCGTTATTTTGCGATTTTTGATAGTGAACAAAATGTCGAAAAAGTTGGTCCGGTGCGTAGTGCGCGGCCATATTTTATTGATTGGCTAAAAGAATATAGCGGATTATATATGCACTGCGGCGGATCACCAGAAGCTTTGGATATATTAAAAAACGGCACTGTCTTTGATCTCAACGAAATGACTAATGGCCAATATTTTTGGCGTGATTCCCGCCGCACGGCACCGCATAATTTATATACCAGCAGTGAAAAATGGAATAAAGCGTTGGCGGCACGACCGGAGGATAAAAAGATTTTTAATAATGCCTGGTTGTTTGGCGAGATGTCGTCTAGTAGCTCTGAACTGGTTAAAGATATCGCTATTGAGTATACACCGGACTATGTAGTGGGTTGGCGCTATGATGAAAGTCAGAAAAATTATATTCGGTATATAAATGATTCTGCTTCGTTGGAAGACGGAAATAATTTGTTAGCCGACACTGTGGTGGTTCAATATGTAAAAACACGAGTGGTAGATGACTATGGTCGTAAAGAAATAACTACCGAAGGGCAGGGCGATATGCGCCTTTTGCGCGATGGAAAAATGGTGCGTGGAATTTGGAAATATGAAAATGGTCGTACCAGATTTTACGATTTGGTTGACCAACAATTAAATTTGAAACCAGGAAAGATTTGGATACAAATTGTACCCAAGGAAATAAATACAAAAATATCCACTTAATCAGGTGGATATTTTTAGTATTCGATCTAGTCCGGCTAGGTCTTTTTTTATTTCTAATCTGCTTTGCGATAAATATTTTTTGGCCAACTGTTTTATTTGTTCGCTTTGCGATGGATCTATTTCCAATAAAATCAGGAGTTTTTTATTAGTAAATATTTTTATTATTTGTTCTAATAATTGGCGATAAAGCGCTAAACCATTTTCTTTGGCCACCAGAGCAATTTTTGGTTCTTTCCAAATGGATGGTTCTTGTTTTACTTGTTCATCGGTAAGATAGGGAAGGTTGGCAGTGATGATTATTTGATCAAAGGATTGATAATTTCGATTGGATATTTTGGCCAGTAAATTGCTTTTTATTAATTTGATTTTTGTATTGTCACCCCTCGCTGTTTTGTCATTCCCGCAACCAGTCATCCGACCGGTTTTAAAATGGGAATCTAGGAGTCTGTCAATATTTTTTTTAGCTACTCGCAAAGCTTTTGTTGAAATATCTAGAGCAAGGGCAGTGTAAATATTTTTGCTATTTTTTAAAATAGAAATTGGGATACAGCCGCTACCGGTACCGACATCTACTAAAAGTATTTTATCCGATGTATTTTTTGTCTCTTTCAATACCTCCTCCACCATCAATTCGGTTTCCGGTCTGGGAATCAAAACATTTTTATTCACGAAAAAATTCAAACCAAAAAATTCTTTATGTCCAATAATAGTGGCGACAGAATAGCCACGATGATAATCACGCAAAAGATGTTGTAGTTTTATAGTTTCCCAAATAGACAATTGATATTCCGGATGGATAAATAAAAATTCTTTTGGTTTTTTCAAACTGTGAGCGATGAGAATATCAATGTTTCTGTGGGGAAGGGAAGATAATTTGTTCTGCCAGTATTTGACGGATTTCATATATGGCACGGTTTTATTTTACAAAATGATGTATAACGGATGATCCAAAGACAGGCATAGTAACTGGTGCAGTAGTCTGATGAAAACCATTTTCTGTCAAAACACCGGCAATATCAACGGACGAGTAGGCATTGTTTGACATCTGCATTAGGAAGATATCATCAAAGTCAAAAAGTCTGTTATTGACAGCCCAGGTAGTAATTTTTTTTGATGTTTCTTGTAGTCTAAAATAATTTTCTGTTATTAAAAAACGATCCCAACTGTTGGTCGGATGAGGTAGATAATAAATAATTGGAATTGAAAGATGTAAATAATAATCAACTTCGTTTTTGTTGATAAATGAATTGTAAACGAAGACTGTTTTGTGATGTGCCGGAATATTGGTTACTAGATAATTGTTGACCGCTGTCCAATTGCTGATGGGGAAAATAGTATAGAAAATTTGTAACCCAGGTATAAAAATTATAAAAAATATTAGGGTTATCCAAATTGGCAAATTATTGGACAAGAGATAGGCAATGGCAAGAAAAACCCAAGGCAAGCAAATAATATAAAATTTTGGTTCTAGTGTTCCGGCAACCACCGCGAATAAAAACGGAAATACGGCTAGTGATAAAATTACTAAAAACAATGGTCGATGTATGTGTTGTTTGGATATTTTATAAATAGTAGACACTAAGAGAAGTAAATAAAATAATAATAAAGGTAAAACATAAAAAGGGTTTTTGAAAAAACCAAGTAAAATCATTTGTAATGTTTTGGTGTAGTTGCTGTAATCCAGGGCGATATTAAAAAACCAAGCTTGCTGATAAGTATGAGTGTTGAGTTTAAAAGAAAGTGATGGAATTGCCCAAATAAGCCAAGGTAAAATAGTAATAATAATTAAGGCTAGCCAGTTTTTTAGTTTTTTGTGGTCATAGGCGGTAATAATAAAAAATTCCGATGCCAACAAACTTAGAGCGGTGAGGTGGGAGTAAAGAAGTAAAATATGTAATACGATAAAAATAATTTTTTCTTTTTTAGAATTGGTTTTATTTAAAAAAAATATTTTTATAAAATAATATCCGCAGAGAAGAGAAAGCAAAATCAAAATTGCATAGGTGCGGGCGGTGATGCTAAAGAGTATGTGTTGAGGAGATAGAGCGAGCAAAAGAGCGACAAAGGCGCCAATGCGGCGATTGAATAATTTTGCGCCAATAAAATAAATAAAAATGATGGTGGCGATAGCAGCGATTAAACTGGGCAGGCGAGCCATCAATTCAGACTGTGGCGCCAAATAAAACCAAAGTTTCAACAAAAACATATGAAGTGGCGGATTGGTTTCCCAAACCCAAAAGCGCAAACTGTCTAACCATGGTTTTTGACTGTAAACAAAACTAAACATTTCATCAAACCAAAAACTGCCATAACGAAAAATTGCCACCAAGCGCAGAGTGGTGCCAATTGCTAAAATAGGTAGTATCGGCCAATGTTGTTTGAAGAAACGAATCATGGGAAATTAATTTTCCGCGTAATCGGCTATGCGTACGGCGCTGATAATTGGTTCCAGATCGCCGTCTAAAATTTTTGGGATGTTGTTCCAACTTTCGTGGATGCGGTGATCGGTAATACGATCTTGAGGAAAATTGTAAGTGCGGATTTTTTCACTGCGATCGCCGCTACCAATTTGAGATTTGCGTTTGTCGGATAATTCTTTTTCTTTTTTTTCTTTTTCTATTTCATATAGTCTAGCGCGCAACACATTCATGGCTTTGTCTTTGTTGGCCATCTGCGAACGCTCATCCTGGCATTGTACAATCATGCCAGTTGGTACGTGGACGATACGCACGGCCGAGTAGGTGGTGTTTACACTCTGGCCGCCATGACCGCCGGCACAAAAAGTATCAATGCGTAAATCTTTGGCTTCGATTTTAAATTCAATGTCATCGATTTCCGGCATCACTGCTACTGTCACAGTGGAAGTGTGGATGCGACCGGCTTTTTCGGTGTCGGGTACGCGTTGAACACGGTGTACTCCCATTTCGTATTTTAAATCTTTGTAGACGCGTTTGCCTTTGATGGAAAAAATAACTTCTTTATATCCGCCAATGCCAATGCGATTCACATCGATTAAATCTACTTTCCAATTTTTATTTTCCGCATAGCGAGAATACATGCGAAACAATTCAGCAGCAAATAACGCCGATTCATCACCGCCAACGCCGGCGCGGATTTCTACGATGACATCTTTTTTGTCCATGGGATCGCGGGGGCGGGTGAGTTCGGACAGTTCATTTTCCAAAGACGAGATTTTTGTTTTTAATTCTGCGATTTCACTTTCGGTGAGTTGTTTCATTTCTTCGTCGGTTTCTGTCTCCAACATTTTTTCCGATTGTGCCAAATTATTTTCGGATTTTTCCAGTTCAAAAATTTTTTCTTTTATATCTTGTAGATCGTTGTACTCTTGGGAGACTTCGCGGAGTTTTTTGGAGTCATTAAGAGTAGCGGGGTCTTGGAGATCTGCTTCTAGTTGAAGGTATTTGTTTTTTATTTCTAGATATTTATTTAGCATAATGGTTTTATTTTCATGAATGTACAGATAATCATTCTTAGAGGTTATTGTTAAATGATTATTTTTGTCATTCCCGCGAAAGCGGGAATCTACGTTGGTTGTATTAGATTCCCGCTTTCGCGGGAATGACAGTTTATATTATTTGGTGATAGAGTCTGAATATATTAAAAAACAGATCAGGGTTATTATAACACAATGATCTGTTTTAAATAATGTCGTTAAGCTTTGGCTGCTTTTTTGGCGGTCTTTTTTACAGCAGCAGCGGCTTTTTTCACTTTCTTGCCTTTGCGAGTAGCGGCGGCAGAAGCGGTTTTGGCCACTTTTTCTTGGAATTTCTCTACGCGGCGAGCAGTGTCAACAAATTTCTGTTTGCCGGTATAAAAAGGATGACACTTGTTGCACAATTCCACGCGGATTTCTTTCATAGTACTGCCGGTGGTAAAAGTATTACCGCAAGCGCAAGTAACTAAACAGTCGCTGTTGTATTCTGGATGAATTTTAGCTTTCATATATTGAAATTAGTATAATGGGTAGAATTATAGCAGATTATGAGGGAAAGTCAAGGGCTGGTTCTTAAAACAAAAAATCGTTCGTCCTACTTTGTGCTCAAGTTATTTGGGAACAAAGTAGGTTGGACGAACGATCAAATATTTTTTTGAATGTTCTTCCAACTTACGGCCTTTAAGACCGTCCGCCAGTCGCGTGACTAGGCGGGGAAGAGCTCGTCATAGAAGTCCAGAATGGCTTGGTGGACGTCACATCAAGACGAATTGGAATCGTTCAGGTGCTATGTTAAGGCCGGTTTCCCGGCGGAAGCATCTAGAAATTGAGTCGCCTGAATTTTCTCCCGCGAAAGATCGACCGCCGTCCATCATAGTCCAGACATGGGCTCAGCGGCTCGGGTGGCCAAGTAGATGGTGCGCCGAGCACAGCTTACCACCACAGCGTCGATGTGGTCATAAAAGACTAGTGATTTTATCATTTTTTTGGTTAAATATCAATATCGCTGGTTTGGGGGCGGGCTGGTTGCAGGCCATATTTTAGTTAAAAATTTGACAGTCTCAGCTCTTTGAGATATAATCCGCACATCTTTTAATCTCTCATTCGTTCATTTTTTTCCTCCCCCGACCACTCGGTGGGTGAGAACGAAGAGGCAATAACTCCCTTAATCGGGAAGATAAGGAAATATGACACAAATCCCATCCATGATGGAATTGCTCAAGGCTGGTATGCACTTTGGGCATCAAAAGTCTCGTTGGCATCCGAAAATGAAGCCATATATTTTTGGCGTACGCAATGGTATCCATATTATGAATTTGGAAAGTACCGTTGTAGAATTACAAAAGGCTTTGGATTATACTAAAAGTTTATCTGCTCAGGGCAAAGTTGTCTTGTTTGTTGGTACCAAGCGCCAGGCTCAGCCACTTGTGAAAGCCGCCGCCGAAAGTTGTGGTATGCCGTTTTTGACTGAACGTTGGATTGGTGGTTTGCTCACCAATTTTGATGAAACTAAACAAAGATTGAAAAAATATAAAACTTTAAAACAGCAGATCGCTAGTGGTGAAATTGAAAAATATACAAAAAAAGAACAATTAGACATAAAAAAATCAGTCGCTAAAATGGACAGATACTTGGCCGGTTTGACCAATTTGGAAAAAATGCCGGATGCGATGTTTGTCATCGATATGCGTGTTTGTAAGACCGCAGTGAACGAAGCTATCCGAACAGGCGTGCCAATTATTGGTGTGTGTGATTCCAATGTGAATCCTGACCAAGCAACCTTTGTAATCCCAGCTAATGATGATGCAATTAATTCTATTAGAGTTATTTCGGATTTAATGGCGCAGGCGGTCAATGGAGGTAAAGCCGATTTTGAAAAAAATAAAGCAGTAATGGAAAAAGAATATAAGAAAGTAGAAGTGAAAACAGCTCCAGCCGAAGAAAAGAATTTAGCCAGAAAATCTTCTTTGATAAAAGCCGTCGCTACTAAGACTGTAAAGAAAGAACGCCGTGCGCTGACCAAAGAGTCTAGTATATAATTATTTGTCATTCATCGTCATTCTGATCCGCCAAAGGCGGAGAAGAATCCCTTAAAAATAATTTAAGAGATCCTTCGCTAACGCTCAGGATGACAAATAAATTCAATTATCATTATTATCATATGACCATAACAGCAGCCGATATTGCCAAATTACGCGCTTCCACCGGTGCCGGTATGATGGATTGTAAAAATGCCATGGAAGAAGCTGGCGGCGACATGGAAAAAGCCGCCGATATTTTGCGCAAAAAAGGTATCTTAAAAGCCGCTAAACGTGCGGATAAAGTTGCAAGTGAGGGTGTGGTGGTAGCTCGTTTGAGTGCAGACTGGAAAGTTGGCGCTTTGGTAGAAGTGAATTGTGAAACCGATTTTGTTTCCGGTAGTGATGATTTTGTGAAATTTGCGAATATGGTGGTGGACGCGGTTGTCAAAGACAATCCAACCGACGAAACTGCTTTTCAATCATTAACTTTGTCTTCCGGAGAAACAGTCTCAGCGGCGACGAATGAACTTGGAATAAAATTGGGAGAAAAAATTTCTGTTCGCCGATTTGTTCGTTATCAAGCCGACGGCTTGGTAGCCACTTATTTGCACGGCAAGAAAATTGGTATTATATTGGAGTTACAAGGTGGTAATGCTACTGTCGGTACCGATGTGGCGATGCATATCGCTGCCACCAATCCAAATTGTATTGATCGTACAGGTGTGGATGCAATATTAGCAGCTAAAGAAAAAGAAATTTACTCCGATCAATTGCGTCAGCAAGGCAAACCGGAAAATATGATTGAAAATATTTTACGTGGCAAGATGGAAAAATTCTACGGCGAAGTTTGTCTGGTAGAACAGCCGTTTATCAAAAATGAAGAAATAAAAGTGGAAAAATTGTTGGCCGACAACGGCGCCAAAGTGGTGCGTTTTGTCCGCTATGAACTAGGTGAAGGGTTTGAAAAGGTAGTCAAGAATTTCGCCGATGAGGTGAATGAACAATTGAAATAAACATTTAAAAAAAGAGTCGCGATCCAAACGCGACTCTTTTTTTATCCACAGTTTTTTTAATATAAGGGATGATTGATTTAATTCTGTTGAAAATCTCTATGATTGCAGTTCACCGTCGTACGCACTCTCATCAGGGCAACAGCTCGTAATTTTAGAGCCTGTGGCGTACGAACATGTTTACAGCGATCACGGTGGACATTTCTTATCAGAAAGTAACTCATATAGTTTCTCCGTATACTCTGTTTCTTTATCAATTGTTTTTAACAGCCCGCAAACCACGCTTAAGATTTCTTTTCTGTATGGACTGTCGGGCAACTTTTTCCAATTACCCAGTTGAACCTGAAATTGTAAAATCAAATGAAAGTGACAGCGTTGGTTTACCCATTTGTTCTCTTTGACCAAAGCACACAACCCTCTGAAACCATCGGAAACCATAGCTAAAATGCGGTTGTAGATGTTTACCGGAATGTGGCTAAGTGTTTCGTGCCAGCCATCACCAGACTCTCTGCCCAGAAGCAATACCTGGTCTAGGAAGTACGCTTGGTCGCCGGTTGTTGATCTGACCGCCACAATGTACAGAGTCCACCTTCGACCGCCCAGATTGAACCAGAGAGCATCGGCGATCATGACCAGCCAACCGATCGGAAATTCATTCTCTCTCTTTTTTCTGGTCATATCCTTTTTCAATCGCCGGCTGAGAGCTGAAATGCTGACTGACCCTTTGCGTTCTGCCAGATGAACTAATTTTCTACCCTGTCCGAGCACTTTACTAATCAATTGTTGATTCGACCGCATGGCTTTCCTACCGCACTTTCTGGCATATTTAGTCCACGTTTTTTTACACCGCGAACATTGTCTCCTTTTATTGCCAAACTTGTAAATTTTCGCCTGGCAACAGGGCGAATTCTCGTGTTTTATATTCATACACGAGAATTGTCCCTCAAAACCGGCGAAACACCCAATAATTACGAGACATTATTACATATCTTTCAACAGAATTAAATCAATCATCCCGCATAAAAATATCACTAATAAAACTGTGAAAGTGAAAATTGTCCGACAGTTGGTTAATAGTAAAGGTAAAGTGTTCAAGACCGCTTCGCTCAATAAAACACTAAAGAAAGGTGCTAGTTTTGTTGGCAAGATCAATGAGGCGTTGCCAAAATCTTTGCCAGTTGGTGAATACACCATTAAAGTGAAAATTTTAGATGCTAAGAAGAAAGTATTGGAACAGAATAGTTTTCAGGTCAATGTAGAAAAGTTAAAGAAAAAGTATGTTACGGTGAGTGCGGATCAGAATGGTGATGATGATATTAGGTTTAATTTGAATGCAAAAGTAGTAGATAAAGAGTTCTCTTTACCTTTTAAATTGAAGTTGAAATATTCTTACATCAATAGTACTGAAACCAAACAGACAATCAAGATGGTGCGTGAATTAGTTGATGGTAACGGCAAAGTGTTGGAAATCAAAACTGGTAAATGGAACATGAAGGCCGGACAGAAAGATGATCTGTCGTTTACACAGGATGTTAAAACCGGTTTGGTAGTTGGTGAATACCAGATACGAGTAACGGCTTATGATTGGAAAACAAAAGATGTTTTGGCGCAAAATTCGGCCAGTTTCATGGTAGCTACGAAATAGAAATGATTAAACAATGCCGACTTAGTCGGCATTGTTTTTTTATTTAAATTAAGGTAGAATTTAGTGGTAATTTCTGTAAAATATTAATCAATATGACTAAATTAACAGTATTAGCCAAACGCGTTGGTCCGATTCGCGGTCGTCATCCGTGGGTGTTTTCGGGTGCTTTAAAGAATATTCCCGATGGTATCAAAAGCGGTACGCCAGTGGAACTTTGTGACGAACAAGGAAATTTTTTGGCCTCCGGTTATTTTAATTCTTATTCACAAATTGCGGTGCGTTTGTGGAGTTGGGACAAGACCGAAGAAGTGGACGAGAATTTTTTTGTCAGACGTATCAAAGACGCCTATAAATTGCGTTGTGATTTGATTAAAAACAAAAATACCAATGCTTATCGCGTGATCAATAGCGAGAATGATCTTTTGCCGGGTTTGATTGTCGATAAATATGATGAATATTTATCCGTGCAATTTCATAATCAAGGGATTGCTTTTTGGAAGAAAGAAATTGTGTTGGCTTTAAATAAAATATTAAAACCAAAAGGAATTTATGAGCGTAGCGATGTGGGCAATCGCATCAAAGAAGATACCTCTGTCATTGCGACCCGCCATACGGCGGGTAAGCAATCCCAACCAACTGTCATTCTGAGTGAAATGAAGAATCACTCAAACACTGGTCTGTTATTTGGCAAAGTTCCAGCCAAAGTAGAAATTTTAGAAAATGGTTATAAATTTTTTGTCGATATTATCAACGGACAAAAAACTGGTTTCTTTTTGGATCAACGTGATAAACGCGCCGCATTACAAAAATATTGTAAAGGTAAAAAAGTTTTGAATTGTTTTTCTTATTCTGGTGGTTTTAGCGTCTATGCTTTGGGGGCGGGTGCGAAAAAAGTGACGAGTGTGGATGCTTCACAAAGTGCGTTGGAATTAGCAGAAGAAAATTTCAAATTAAATAAATTCAAAGCCAAAGACAGTGAACTGGTTCAAGCCGATGTGAAAGATTATCTTTTTGATCTTGTTGATTGTCGTTCCAACACAAATTGTCATTCCCGCGAAAGCGGGAATCCAAAATCCATGGAGATTCCCAATCAAGTTGGGAATGACAGTAATAGCGACGATGGATGCAAATTTGATGTCATCGTTTTGGACCCGCCGGCGTTTGTAAAAGATCGTCACAGATTGCACGAAGGTTTGCAAGGATATAGAAAAATAAATGAAGCGGCGATGCGATTGTTGCCAAAAAATGGTATTTTGGTGACCGCTTCTTGCTCTCAACATGTTTCGCTAATTGATTTTCGTCATATGCTTTCCGAAGCCGCCGGCCGCGCTGGACGCACCGTGCAAATTTTAGAAACCTACACCCACGGCATTGACCATCCTGAATTAGTGGCCTTTACCGAAGGGGAGTATCTGAAATGCGTGTTTGCCATAGTGCATTAAAATCGGTATAATATTGTTAGTAAAAAGTTATTATTAAGTTTTGTCGTTTGTCATTTCGACCGAGCCGCCTTTGGCGGGGAGTGGAGAAATCCCTTCTGGCATTTTAAGGGATTCCTCGACTCTGCTTGGAATGACAACTAAAAAAAGCGAAAAGATAATCCGCCACCCTACTTGAAAATATAACTAATAAACTAATTTAGATATATGAACATCGCAATCAATGGTTTCGGTCGCATTGGCCGCCATGTTTTCAAAGCCGCTTTTACCAAGAAGAATATCAAAATTGTCGGTATCAACGATCTGGCCGACACCAAAACATTGGCTCATCTTTTGAAATATGATACCGCATATCGTGGTTATAATTTAGAAGTTGGTTACGATGAAAAAAATATTATTGTAAAAGGTAAAAAAATTCCGGTATTTGCTGAAAAAGATCCTTCTTTGTTGCCTTGGGGTAAACTAAAAGTAGATGTGGTGATGGAGTGTACTGGTCGTTTTACTGATAAAGCCGGAGCGGAATTACATGTAAAAGCTGGTGCTAAAAAGGTGATTATTTCTGCGCCTGCTAAAGGCACTGATGTACCAACTTATGTGCGAGCGGTAAATTGTGACAAAGTTGGAAAAGAAAAATCTTGCGTAATAAATAATGCTTCTTGTACTACAAATTGTATTGCACCGGTGATGGCTGTGCTTGAAGAAAAATTTGGTATTGCTAAAGCGATGCTTAATACAATTCATGCTTATACCGCTGATCAAAATTTACAAGACGGTCCACACAAAGATTTACGTCGTGGTCGTGCGGCAGCTGAAAACATTGTGCCGACTTCGACTGGAGCTGCCAAAGCAGTAGGAGAAGTAATGAGTAGTGTGGTTGGCAAATTTGACGGTCTGGCAATTCGCGTACCGGTAGTGACGGTTTCGCTTTCGGATATTACCGCTGTTTTGAAAAAGAAAGTTACCAAAGAAGAAGTAAACAATGCTTTTATTGCCGCTAGTAAAACTTCGCGTTTTGCCGGCGTACTGGCTGTGACCAATGAACTGCTGGTATCGACAGATTTTATCGGCAACACAAATTCCTGTACAGTTGATCTTTCTTTGACCAACGTGGTCGATGGCGATTTGGTCAAAATTATTGCGTGGTATGATAATGAATATGGTTATGCGCATCGGTTGGTGGAAATAGCTGAACTTTACGCCTAAAAAATTATTACATAATTGTTAAAAAATAATATGCGAACTCTAACAGCTGAGACAGCAAGTAAAGTAGGGGAAGAAGTAATTTTGCAAGGTTGGGTGAATGCTCGTCGCAATATGGGCAAGATTGTATTTTTGGATGTGCGTGATCGCCAAGGGATTGTCCAGGTGGTAGGCGTACCACAAGAATTGGATGAAAAATCTCAGGAAGAATTGGTGCGTGTGCGTCCAGAATGGGTTATAGAAATTCGCGGCATTGTGAACGCGCGTGGTGCTAAACAACAAAATCCAGAAATGCCAACTGGTATGGTGGAAGTTTTGGCTAAAGAAATTAAAGTTTTAAACGAATCAGAAACTCCTCCTTTTGAAATTAACAAAGACACTTCGGTAATCGGCGAAGAGCTGCGTTTGAAGTATCGCTATTTGGATTTGCGCAGTGAACGCATGCAAAAAAATATTCGTATGCGCGATAGCGTGATTCAATTTATTCGTAATTACATGCATAAAAATGATTTCATTGAAATTGAAACTCCAATTTTGATGAAAGGTACGCCGGAAGGTTCGCGTGAATATATTGTGCCTTCTCGTTTGCATGCCGGACAATTTTATGTGTTGCCGCAATCACCTCAACAGTTTAAACAATTGTCGATGGTGGCCGGTTTTGAACGTTATTTCCAGATTGCCCGCTGTTTCCGCGATGAAGATCAACGTGGTGACCGTCAACCTGAATTTACTCAGCTTGATTTTGAGATGTCGTTTGTTACTCAAGAAGAAATTTTATCACTCACCGAAGCAATGTTTATAGAGATGGTACAAAAAATTACTCCCGAAAAACATATTTCTCAAACACCTTTTCCAAAAATGACTTATCAGGAATGTATGGATAAGTATGGTACTGATAAGCCGGATTTGAGAAAAGATAAAAATGATAATAATGAGTTGGCCTTTTGTTGGATTGTAGATTTTCCAATGTTTGAAAAAGACGAAGAAGGTAATATTGCCGCCAAACATCATCCGTTTTGCTCGATCAAAGATGAAGATAGAGAATTACTAGACAAAGACCCAATGGCCGTACGTGCCAATGCGTATGATCTGGTCCTCAATGGTTATGAACTCAGCAGTGGTAGTATCCGTATCCATCGGAGAGAATTGCAAAAGAAAATTTTTGATTTGTTACAAATTAGTGAGGCGGATCAACAACAGAGATTTGGTCATATACTTGAAGCATTTACTTTTGGTGCGCCTCCACATGGTGGTTTTGCTCCTGGTATTGATCGTATTGTGATGCTTTTAGCCGGTGAACCAAATATTCGCGAAGTGATTGCCTTTCCAAAAACCGGTGATGCTCGTGATCTGATGATGGGCGCGCCCAGCATTTTGCCTACAAAGACTTTGGATGAAGTGCATATAAAAATAAAATAATCTTGCTCTAAAAATGATTCAGGAAATAAAATTAGAAAAATTTCAGGGTCCACTTGATTTGCTTTTACAACTAATCGAGTTGGAAAAACTGAATATTACCGAAGTTTCGTTGTCTCAACTCACTGAACAGTTTTTGAATTTTTTGGATAAATTGGAAAATGATCGTAGTGAAGAGTTGGCGGATTTTTTGGTGATTGCTACCAAGCTAGTATATCTGAAATCCAAAACATTGTTGCCGTATTTGTATCCGGAGGAAGACGAAGGACCGAGTCTGGCAGATCAGCTCAAAATGTATCAGCAATATATTTTGGCTAGTAAAAAAGTCAATATTTTGTGGAGTCAAAATCGGATAGCTTACGGTCGGGTTGAACCGCCAGTAAAAAATACCGAATTTGTGTTGCCACTTAATGCTCGCGGTGAAGATTTATTAAAATCAATGCAAAAATTGGTATCGCGTTTGCGACCGGTAAATCCGTTGCCAAAAATTACGATCGATCGCGCGATCTCGGTCAAACAAAAAGTAGAATCTATTTGGAACGCTTTGAAACAACATAAAAAAATGAATTTTAAAGATCTATTGTCCGTGGCCGAAAGCAAAACTGAAATAATTGTTAGTTTTTTGGCGTTACTCGAATTAATGCGTGATCAAAAAGCGTTTATAAATCAAGATAGTGCTTTTGGTAATATGGAAGTAAATTTAATTTAGTTTATATGAATATAAATTCACAACTCGAAACTATTTTATTTGTCGCCAGCAAACCCTTGGCTTTGAAAAAAATCGTCAAAGTTTTACAGGTGGAAGAAACGGCGGTGAGTGAAGCACTAGCCAATCTGTGTTTCAAATATAATAATCAAGAATCGGGGATAATGATTATCCAAAATAATGACGAATGGCAAATGGTTGCCAACCCGGACAATCACGAAGCCGCTGAAAATTTTCTCAAAGCGGAAGTGAGTGGGGAATTGACTAGGCCGCAGCTCGAAACTCTCACGGTGGTATCATATTGTGGACCAATTACCAGACCGGAGCTCGAACAAATTCGCGGGGTGAATTGCAGTCTGATTTTGCGCAACCTGATGATGCGCGGACTCGTGAAAGAAGCCGACGATCCATCCGGACTGTTGCCAAAATACGAGGTGACGATGGATTATTTGCGTCATTTGGGGGTGAACAATTTGAATGAATTACCGGATTATGATAAACTGCACAATCACGAACATGTTAGTATTACTTTAGCCCAGTCTAGTGAACCGGCGGCCTAATAAATTTATTTATGTCCAAAAAATTATTTGATTTTATTTCTTCATTTGGCATGATGCTGTCGGGCGTGGTTCTGCTTTTTGTTGGCTCGATTTCATACCCGCAAGTTTCACAAAAAGTTTCTTTTTTGCCAAAATCAAAACCACGTATAATGATGGTTGGTGGCGATGAACAACCAACAGTGTTACCGGTGAGCCATCCTAATGTGCCATTTAAAAAAGATCAATCAGTTTGCAATGTTTCATTGACCGCCGCCGCCGCTATTTTGATGGATGATAAAACCGATGCAGTTTTATTTGAAAAAAATGCTGATACCGTGCGACCACTCGCCAGCATTTCCAAATTGATGTCGGCTTTGGTTTTGCTGGATCTCAATCCTGATTGGAAAAAGACGGTGGAAATAACGCCGGATGTTTATGACAACAACAGCCACTTTGTAAATATTGGCGAAAAATTTGCGATGGGTGATTTGTGGAATATTGCCTTGGTTGGTTCAAGCAATAGTGCCATCAACGCGCTGGTGAGCGGCACCGATCTGAAAAAAGCCGATTTTGTCGTGAAGATGAATGAAAAAGCGCAAGATTTGCGTTTGCGCAGTTTGCGTTTTGTGGAGCCGACTGGGATTGATGATCGTGATGTTGGTAGTGCGCGCGATATCGCTCGTTTGCTCAAATACGCTCTGGCCAATGATAAAATTTTTAATACTTTGCAAACTTCGGAATATTACGCCCAACCGGATGGTCAAAAACCACGTCGTATTTGGACGACAGATTGGCTTTTGAGTAAATGGGTGCCAAATAAATTTGGTGATCTCACTATTGCCGGCAAGACCGGATATATTGATAATTCAAAATATAATTTTGCCGTGCGCATTGAAAACGGCGGCAAGCGCGCGATTCGCACTGTCATCCTCGGCGCCGATACGATGGAGGCGCGTTTTAGTGAAGCGCGAGATCTGGCGATGTGGGCGTTTGATCACTATGATTGGCCGGGGGATAGCGGGTATGATAAATTGGCTCAGGAGTAAAAAAACAAATCCCAATTAACTTTGGTTTTTTTTATTTTTGTGATATAATGTAATAGTCAAATAACTAATAGCGAGTTCCATCCACTGTCATTTCGACCGAACCTCGCGGTGAGTGGAGAAATCTCTTAACAATCATGAAAGGGATTCCTCGACTTCGTTACGCTTCGCTCGGAATGACAAGATGACAGTAATGCAATATATCCATGCAAATAAAAAGTATAAAATCAGCGAAACATTTATTTGGCCAGCGCGTTTTGGTGCGCGTGGATTTTAATGTTCCGGTGAAAGGCGGTAAAGTCGCCGATAATTTTAAAATTCAATCCAGTTTGCCAACCATAAAATTTTTATTACATAGCGGCGCGCGAGTAATATTGGTTAGTCATTTGGGACGTCCAACCAAATGTGATAAAAAATTTTCGCTTTTACCGGTCGCCAAAGAATTGGAAAAATTGATTGGCACCAAAGTGTATTTTGGCAATTTGGAAAATCGTGATGATTGGGAGGGCGAAAAATTGGTATTATTAGAAAATATTCGTTTTTATAAAGGTGAAGAAACCAATGATCCAAAATTTGTCAAACAACTATCGCAGGTAGCGGATATGTTTGTCTTGGATGGTTTTGCGGTGGCGCATCGTGATAGCGCTTCGGTAACTGGTGTTACTAAATATTTACCTTCCTATGCCGGGTTGTTGCTCGCAGAAGAAGTTGAAGAATTGTCCAAAGTTATCACTTCCCCCAAGCGACCGCTCGTAGTAATGTTGGGTGGTTTAAAAATGGAAACTAAAATTCTGGTTTTAAAAAATTTATTTCCCAAGGCGGATAAAATTTTACTTGCCGGTGGAATGGTTAGTACTTATTTGTGGGCGAAAGGCAACAAAATGGGCAAGTCGATAATTGAAAAAAAATTTAAAAAAGAAATTTTGCTTTATTTGGAAAATAAAAAAGTAGTTTTGCCATTGGATATAGTGGTAGGAAAAGATAATGGCAAAGACGCTCATGTGGTGAATCTTAACAAAAAGATAATTTTGAAAAAAGACGAGAGCGCCTATGATGTTGGTCCAAAAACTGTTTTGTTATATTCCGAATATCTGAAAAATGCGCAGACGATAATCTGGAATGGCGCTTTGGGAAGATTTGAACAACCGCCATATCAACACGCCACTTTTGCCTTGGCTCAACTACTCGCGGCCCGTGCTAAGGGGCGAGTTTACGGGGTGTGTGGTGGTGGTGAAACAGTGGAAATTTTGCGCCATTTGCATTTGCTCAATGATATTGATCTGGTATCGACTGGCGGTGGGGCAATGTTGAAATTTCTCAGTGGTGAAAAATTGCCCGGTTTAAAAAATTTATTAAAATAATTTAAATAATTTATAACTCGAATAGGTAGCGAACGCTATCTGCTCATTGGAGGTCTTATGCCTGTCTCAACAAAAATGCCGACTTTCAATCCTGTGACCAAAAAGGATTGTAGTGTCGGTGGATGTCACGGTGAAAATGGCGGTTTTCACAAACATTGCCATGGTGGTTTTGGCAAGAAAATGTTATTAACGCTAGTGTGTATTTTGCTGGCGTATGGGATAGTTTTGATTGGCGCTTTGATCAAAAACAATCTCAAAAAATTTGATTTCATTGGCAGGGCTGATCGTATAGAGAGGACAATAGTGGTGAACGGTTATGGCAAGGTTAGCGGCAACAACGATATTGCCGTCACGACTATCGGTTTTTCCAATACCGACAAAGATGTTGCTACCGCTCAAGCGAATAACAAAAAAGTAATGGATCAAATTTCTGCTGAATTAAAAAAACTTGGCGTGGCGGATAAAGATTTGCAAAGTAACTATACGATTTATCCAGATTACAATTATACTCAGCAAAAAGGTCAGGAATTAATTGGTTATAAAGTTAGCAATCAATTGGCTATCAAAATTCGCGATCTGAGCAAAATTCCTCAAATTTTAGGTTTAGCTGGACAATATGGCGCTACTGATGTTAGTGGATTGAATTTCACCATTGATGATCCAGAAAATTTGAAAATGGACGCGCGTGTCAAAGCCTTGTCCGATGCCAGAACCAAAGCTCAATATTTGTCGACTAAATTGGGTGTAGATCTGGGTTCAGTAGTTTCATACAATGAATACGAAAGCGGTAATAATGATATTTATTCGTTGAAAGCCGCTATGCCACTTGGCGCTGGCGGTGGTCCGGAAACAGTGTCTAGTGGTAGTAATGATGTAGTAATGAATGTGAGTGTAACTTACGAGATTTTATCAAGATAGACAATAAAATTGTTAAAAAATAGGTGTTAAAACACCTCTTTTTTAATTTTATTTGATATGGTATAATCAGTATACTTTTGCGTTTAATTTATTAATTGTCATTTCGACCGAGTCTCAGGACGAGTGGAGAAATCTCTTGGTTTGGCGGTGTTTGTTAAGGGATTCCTCGGCTACGCTTTACTTCGCTCGGAATGACAGAGACAATGTGTATGAAAATCAAGCAAATAATTGCCAGAGAAATTTTGGACTCTCGCGGTAATCCGACAGTTGAAGCTAAGGTAATTTTGGAAAACGGTACCATCGGTTTGGCCAAAGTGCCATCAGGTGCATCGACCGGTTCACATGAAGCTTTGGAATTGCGCGACGGTGGTAAGCGCTACGGTGGCAAAGGTGTACTGAAAGCGGTAAAAAATGTGAACACAGCTATTGCCAAAGCTTTGGTTGGCGAGAATGTCGAGGATTTAAAAAAGATTGATCAAAAAATGTTGGATTTGGATGGTACTAAAAATAAAACCAATCTGGGTGCCAATGCTATTTTGGCGGTTTCGATGGCTGTCGCACGCGCTGGTGCCGAAGTGGGCAAGATGCCTTTATACAAATATTTACGCCAAGTATATAGTATCAAAGAAAAAGAATATCGTTTACCTGTACCAACGATGAATATTTTAAATGGCGGTCGCCATGCCGACAATGGTTTGTCTGTTCAGGAATTTATGATTATCCCTCGTCATAAATTGATGAGTGAGCGCGTGCGCATGGGTTCGCAAATCTTTCATGCCCTCGCCAATATTTTAAGTCAAAAAGGTTATGTGACCTCAGTGGGTGATGAAGGTGGTTTTGCTCCGGAATTATTAAACAATGAGCGAGCGGTACAAGTAATAATGGAAGCAATAAAATATACCGGTTGGGTGCCAGGAAAAAATGTTTTCATTGGACTTGATGTGGCCGCTTCGGAATTTTTCCACGGAAAAAAATATTATTTTATTAATAAAAAACAAGGTTGGAGCGCGGATAAAATGATTGACACTTATAAACAATGGATCAAAAAATATCCAATTATTTTCATCGAAGACGGTTTGAGTGAAGATGATTGGGAAAATTGGCAGAAACAAACCAAAGAGTTGGGTGATAAAATTACTTTGGTGGGTGATGATCTGTTTGTTACCAATACTGAGCGTTTGCAAAAAGGCATTGATACCAAAGTGGCCAACGCGATTTTGATAAAATTAAATCAGATTGGTACTGTAACTGAAACCATAGCGGCCATAATGTTGGCTAAGGCCAATAATTATAAAGTTGCCGTATCGCATCGTAGTGGTGAGACTTCCGATACTTTTATCGCCGATTTGGCGGTAGCGGTGAATTCCGAATTTATTAAAACCGGATCATTGTCGCGTTCAGAAAGAGTAGAAAAATATAATCGTTTAATGGAAATTGAAATTGAATTGGGAATATAATATGGAGCAACACAAAACTACATTACTCATAATAATTGATGGTTGGGGTATAAGTGAAAAGAAAAACACTCTTAATCCGATTGTGCCGGAACACGCGCCGAATTATTTTAATTTTCTAAAAAAATATCCCCATGCCGAATTAAGAGCCAGTGGCAAGGCCGTCGGTTTGTTCAGTGATCAAGAGGGTAATAGCGAAGCCGGGCATATCAACATGGGAGCCGGTCGAGTGGTCAAACAAGATGCTCTTTATATTAGTGATTCAATCGCTGATGGCATATTTTATAAAAATCCTGCTTTCCGTCAGGCTCTTCACCATGTAAAAAAATATGATACCGTGGTGCATCTGATGGGTTTGATGTCCAACCATAATAGTGCTCATTCTTGTCCTGAGCATTTGTACACCTTACTTGATTTGATGCATCGTGAAAAAATTAAAAAAGTTTTTTTACATTTATTTACCGATGGGCGTGATTCCGCTCAACATGATGCAGTACGTCATTTGGAACTTTTGAGAACACATTTCAAAGGAAATGAAAAAATTGCTACGGTGATGGGGCGTCTTTATGGTATGGATAGAAATAAAAATTGGAAACGAATTAAATATGCTTATGAGGCGATGGTGCTGGGCAAAGGCAAAACTGCCAATGGTGCTGAAGATGCTCTACTACAAGCTTACAATCGCGACGAGTCCGATGAATTTATTTATCCGACCGTAGTAATGGAAAAGAAAAAGCCGGTCGCGACTATCAAAAATAACGATGCTATTTTTTTCTTTAATTTGCGCAGTGATCGCGCGCGCGAAATAACCAAAGCTTTTGTTCAACCAAATTTTGAAAAAGAAAATCCAGGGGCGTTCAAACGCGAACGCATGCCGAAAAATATTCGTTTTGTGGCTTTGACTGATTTTGGTCCGGATTTACCTGGGGTGCTGACTGCGTTTCCCAGTCGCGATGTTGTAAATAGTCTTGTGCAAACTTTGTGTCCAAAAAAGCAGATGTATGTGGCGGAGTCGGAAAAATTCGCGCACATTACTTATTTTTTTAATGGCGGTTATGCCCAACATTTTTGCGATGAAGATTGGATAAAAGTTCCTACTCCATTGGCAGAAAATTATGAAACTATACCACAGATGAATGCGCAGGGGGTGGCCGACAAAGTAATAGAGGGAATAAAATCCGGTAATTACGATTTTATTGCTTGTAATTTGGCTAATGCCGATATGGTCGGACATACCGGTAGTTTTAAAGCCGGCCAAGAAGCGGTGAAGTCAGTTGATCTTCAACTGGGCAGAATGATCGAGGCCTTGAATAAAGCCCACGGACAAGCTATAATTACAGCCGATCATGGTAATATTGAAGAGATGTTGAATGTTAAAACTGGAGAGGTAGATACGGAGCATTCTTTGAATCCTGTTCCTTGCATTATAATTGGTAATAGTGTAAAAGTTATTAAAAAAACCGGAAAATTGGCTGATGTGGCTCCGACTTTATTAAAAATGATGGGTATAAAAAAACCCAAAGAAATGACCGGTAAATCACTAATATAATTATGTCTTACAAACCAGTAACCTTGGCAATTTTTGACGGATTAGGGGTGGCACCTAATTCGGATGGCAATGCAGTGACGCATTCCAAGATGATGAATTTTCAAAATTACATAAAAAATTATCCAGTGATGACTATATTTGCTTCGGGCAACGAAGTTGGTTTGTTGTTTGGTGAAATGGGAAATTCGGAAGTTGGACATTTGAATATCGGCGCTGGGCGTGTTTATTATCAGTCTTGTCCGCGTATCAATAATGAAATTAACAGTGGAGAATTTTTTAAAAATCCAGCGTTGTTGGGAGCAATGGAACAAGTGAAAAAAAATAAATCCAATTTGCATCTAATCGGATTGCTCGGTATCGGCAATGTTCACGCCAGTGATAGTCATCTTTATGCCTTGTTAGATTTTTGCAATCAAAATAAATTAGGTGACAAAGTTTTTATACATGGAATCTTGGATGGGCGTGATGCTTTGTATAATTCCGGCAAAAATTTTGTACAGGATTTACAGGAAAAAATGAAAACCACTAATGTTGGTCAACTGGCTTCATTATCTGGTAGATTTTATGCTATGGATAGAGACAATCGTTGGGACCGTTGTGAAAAAGCTTATCGTGCGATGGCATTGGCACAAGCGGACAGAACCAGTGAAGATCCTATAAAAATTATTGATGATTCTTATGCGCAAAAAAATTATGATGAAGAATTTATACCGACAGTGATTACCAAAAATGGTCAGCCAGTGGCGATGATTAAAGAGGGTGATGCGGTAATATTTTATAATTTCCGTCCCGACCGCGCGCGTGAATTGACCAAAGCTTTTGTATTGCCTGGTTTTAATAAATTTGAACGAACTTATATCCAAAATTTATTTTTTGTCACCATGACGGAATTTGAAAAAGATTTGCCGGCGGTGGTGGCTTATCCGCCAATTGTGGTACACAATTCACTGGCCGAGACAGTGAGCAAAGCCGGTAAAAAACAATTTCATGTAGCCGAAACGGAAAAATATGCGCATGTGACATTTTTTTTAAATGGCACGGTGGAAGATGCTTTTCCTGGTGAAGATAGAGCAATTATCCCGTCGCCTAGGGTATCTACTTATTCCGAAGCTCCGGAGATGTCCGCTAATGGCGTGGCCAAAGAGGCAGTCAAAGCGATTGATAGTGGAAAATATGATTTGATAGTTTTGAATTTTGCTAACCCCGATATGGTTGGACATACCGGCAATTTGGAAGCTACTATCAAAGGGTGTGAAGTAGCTGACAAAGCTTTTGGCGAAGTAGTGGCACATACTTTGGCGCAAGGCGGCGCGGTAGTAGTGACGGCGGATCATGGCAATGCCGAAGAAGTAATCAATTTACAAACCGGTGAAATAGACAAAGAGCATTCTACCAATCCAGTACCGCTAATGATCATCAACAAAGATTTTGAGAGACAAGCCGGTCCAGCCGGCGAACCACCAGAAGGTGATTTGAGTTTGATGAATCCGGTTGGTGTATTGGCTGATGTGGCACCGACAGTTTTGAAGCTAATGGGTATTGAACAACCGCCGGAGATGACTGGTAGTCCATTGATTTAATCACACAATGTCATTCCGACCGATTGAAAGGAATGGAGGAATCTCTTGTATATAAAAAATCCCTGATATTATTTCAGGGATTTTTTTATTTCTTCGGTAATGGTTTTTTCCGCATCGGCTAGGCTGGAATTTTCAATGGTTATTTTTACTTGCTGTTTGTCGCCAATTGGATTATATGATTTGAGTATCAGGCCTACATCATGTCCTTTTTTAGAATAAAAAATACCGTTGATAATTTTTTTATCAGCGTTATTTTCTTTTTCATAAAGTATTAAAATCAAATCAATTTCCGGAGAATTGCCGATGAGTTCGGAAATAATATCGCGCAGATCGTCTTCGTTGGCACCAGCCGAAGCGAATTCTTCTTTGGATATAGCGGTCGAAGCTAGATGCAAATTGGAATCAATTTTTAATTTGGACAAAGCTGTGCCCCAAAGTTTGAGCGCCGATAAACTGCGAGTGCGATAAAGATTTTGGATTATTTTTTCGCGATTGGCGCCGTGATTGATAAGTTCACTGGCGGTTTGCAGAGTGTGCGGTGTGACATTGGTAGTTTTGAAACTGTGTGTAGCCGAGATCATACCGGTCAACAAAGCTGTGGCAATATTTTCATCAAGCTGTGATTCGTATAGTTGTTTGGAAAGGCGATAGATCAGCTCACAAATTGAGGTGGAATTTAAATCGAGGTAGTTGATTTGTCCGTAGCGTTCGTTGGTCGAGTGACAATCAATATTAATAATATCAGTGCGATAAAATAAATCGGTATTATTCAAAAATATTTCTCCTAGCGTGTCTAGAGCTGGCGTGTCCAAAGTAATAATCAAGTCGTATTTGTAAGCCGACTGAGCTGTGCGCAATTCGTCTTTGGTAAGCAGTCCACTTTTGGGAGTAAGGTAAATAGATAGCCAGTTGTCTTTGATATCATAGCTGAGGTTTTCTATTTTGGTATGGGACACATCCACCTTGATTATCAATTTTTGCAAATGTTCCAATTTAGATTTTATTTTTTTGAGTCCATTTAAAAACCCAAGATTTTTTGAGGCAACAAAATTTTGGCAAGCAATGTCAACCGATTTGTTATTTTTTTCCAACAAAAAAGACAAGGCCAACGCGCCGGCGGTAGCATCAATGTTTTCATGGTTATTGAAGACAACCAAGATGTGCTTGCTGTTTCCAATAAGTTGTTTAATTTGTTCATTTTCATTCAACATAGCAATAGATGATAATATCAATTAAATAGTGGGTTGTCAAGGTTCTGTGCTAGACGGGTACATCGGTAACACTTTGTGGTATTTAAAATGAAAGTTAATGGGTGGCAGATACCCCAGTGTCTGGTGAGGATATCTGAAATTGTATTCAACTTGGTATATTTGAGTTATTTAAAAAATGGAAAAATAAAAAACATCAGTCGTATAAAAATTTTTTGTTATGGGATACGGATATAAAAGATCTTCTAGCAGAGTTTCGTATTTTTTTTAAGGATTGCATTCTTCCTTTGCTTCAGCATAAAGATATATGTGAAAGTGTGCTTGAGTATGAATTCAATTTTTAAAGTGGTCTGGTTTGTCAAGACACCAAATGGCCTTGTTTAAGATATAATCGGA
>JAVHSM010000065.1:0-7970 GCA_036172155.1 Candidatus Magasanikiibacteriota bacterium | reverse complement strand
GAAAAGATGAAATTGTAAAGAGATTTTCTGGCGGAATGAAGCGTCGCTTGGAAGTGGCGCGTGGTTTGACACACCATCCTAAAATTTTATTTTTGGATGAACCGACACTTGGTTTGGATCCGCAAACACGCAATCATATCTGGGAATATATCCAAAAAATGTCACGCGAAGAAAATATGACGGTATTTTTTAGCACGCATTATATGGAGGAAGCAGAAAGAGTAGCTGATAGAATTATTGTGATAGATCATGGAAAAATAGTGGAAGAGGGAACTGCAAATGATTTGAAACGACAAACCTCTACCAATTCGCTCGAAGATGCATTTTTAAATTTAACCGGTCGTACCATCCGCGACGAAGAAAGTGATAACAAAGATGTTATGCGCCAACGACATCGTATGTGGAGAAGATAATTTATATTTTATGGTTATTTATATTTTGTGGTTAAGACAAATAAAAAGATATTGGCGTTCAAAGCCGCGTTTGATCGGGTCACTTGGTCAGCCGTTGTTATTTTTGGTGGCGTTGGGATTTGGTTTTGGTCCAGTTTATCAGAAAGCTGGCGGCGGCAATTATATCCAATTTTTAGCGCCGGGGATTATCGCGATGAGTATATTGTTTTTGTCTGTTTTTTCCGGTATTGAGATGATTTGGGATAGAGAATTTGGATTTTTAAAGGAAACTTTTGTAGCGCCGGTAAGTCGAATACAAATTGTGTTCGGTAGAATTTTGGGAGGAGCGACAGTGGGTTTGATGCAAGGGTTGATTGTTTTGGTACTGGTTTCATTTATAAATTTTAAAATACAAGAAATTGCTTATCTGCCTCTGGTGATTTTTGTGATGTTTCTTATCGCTTTGCTGTTTACTTCTTTGGGTACCGCCATTGCTTGTGTTTTGGAAGATATGCACGCTTTTCAGTTAATTAGTAATTTTCTGATTATGCCGATATTCTTTTTGTCCGGTGCCTTGTTTCCATTGGATGGTTTACCAAAAGTGATGTCTGTCGTGGCCTCACTTGATCCCTTGGCATATGGTGTAGATGCTTTACATGTTTTATTATCTGGTACCTCTCATTTTGGATTGACAATGGATTTGATAGTCTTAGGAAGTGTGACACTTATTTTGTTGGGATTATCCAGTTATCTGTTTAGTAAAATGAAGCTATAATTATGTTAAAATTTTCAGGTAAAGTACAATTTCCCAAAGACGAATTGGATCATGATAGTATTGTAGAATGGTGGTATATAAATGGTATGCTTAAAACCAAAAAAGGGCAGAGTTTTTCTTTTATGAATTGTCTTTTTAAAGTGGATAATAAGCGTTCCAAAATTCCGCTGTTGAGCAATTTACCCGTAAAAACCGTGTATTTTTTTCATTCGATTATAGCTAATTTAAATACTGGTGAAAAAGAGGTCAAAATTGCCCCGTATTGTTTGTTATCGCGTGATAGTTTTACCAAAGATTTATTGTATATAAATTTTTTAACTGAAACTAAACCGATTTTACTCAATGGTTATGTCAATTATTTGTTGGAGGAAAATAAATTATTTGAGTATCGTTTAAAAACAGAAGATTTGGATCTTAATTTAATTTATAATAAATTACCGATGCTTGAAGGGGGAGATGGTTATTTGAAAATGCATGAAAAAAGTACCTATTATTATTCTTTGACTGATCTGAGCGCAAACGGAAAAATTGTTTTTAAAAATAAAAAATACGATGTGTCGGGCAAAGCCTGGATGGATCATCAGTGGGCAGATACTACTTACAATCAAGATCGCTGGAATTGGTTTAGTATTCAACTTAGTAACGGGATAGATCTGATGTGTTTTGAATATATCTCGCAAGGAAAGAGCGTTCACCATGCCACGCTTATTTATCCAGATGGTTTACAAAAGCATACTAATGAAGTGGAAGTTAAAGCGGGAAAGCATACTTGGAAGAGTCGTCGTTCTGGAAATGTTTATAATTTGGATTGGAAAATAAAAATTCCAAAAGAGAATATTGAATTGAATGTGAAGGCAATTTTGTCGGATCAAGAAGTTGGCTTTAACGCGGTAAATTATTGGGAAGGTGCCATCAATGTCAAAGGGTTGATGTCTGGCACGAAAATTTTAGGTCAAGGTTTTATGGAATTGGTAGGAGAATATTCACCGTGGGGATCGCTCGCGTTTATAAAAAATACCGCTTGGGAGGTTTTTGGAAATACTAACAAAATATAGTTTAAACTATTTTTTGTAACAAATAAGGTTGTTTTATGTCTACTTTATTAAGCGCGTTCTAAAAACGCGCGTTATGTAATTTGTATTGGTTATGAAACAACTGACAAGACAAACTATAAAAATTTATTGGCAACATACGAAGCGTTATAAAATGCTTTTGTTTTTGACTATCCTGGGTACGGTTTTTACGGCTATCACCAATGCTGTTTCACCGCTTTATATTAAACAAATTTTGGATTTAGTTTCTGCCGCCGGTACTAATCGAATAATCACTCAAGAAATGTTAACGGCTTTGACTTTGTTTGCTATTGTTAGTTTTGCCAATTGGATTAGTTGGCGGGTGGCAGTGGCCGCGGTGATTCAATATGAGGCAGGGGTGTTAAACGACTTGTCCAATACTTGTTTTCAATATTTACACAAACATTCTTTTGGTTTTTTTAATGATAATTTTGTTGGCTCGTTGGTCAAAAGAATAAATCGTTTTGTGCGTTCGTATGAGGATATCAACGATAAAATTATTTTTAATGTCCTAACATTATTTTTGAATACTGTTATAGTAGTGATTGTTTTGTCGTATCGTAATATAGTTTTGGGATTGATAATGTTTTTGTGGGTTTTTGTCTTTGTGATTATCAATTTATTGGTAGCCAAATTTAAGCTTAAATACGATATTGCTCGGAGTGCGGCTGATACTAAAACCGGTGCTCATTTGGCAGATACCGTAACTAATAATTCCAATATAAAATTATTTATTGGTTTTAATAAAGAAGTACAGCGACATAAAGACTTAAACAAAGATCTGTTGGATAAGAGATTGAAATCGTGGAATCTAAATAATATTTTTGAAGCCATTCAGGGGGTATTGTCAATTATCTTGGAGGTTTTGTTGTTTTATGTAGCAATTAGACTTTGGAATCAAGGTCGTTTGACGGTGGGTGATTTTGCGTTGATTCAATCATATATCGTTGTAATTTTAAATCGTGTTTGGGATTTTGGAAATGTGGTGCGTAAAATTTATGAAAATTTGGCTGACTGCGAGGAGATGACTGAAATTTTGATGGCGCCACATGAGGTAAAAGATATTTATAAAGCCAAAGAATTGGAAGTAAAAGAAGGTAAAATTGATTATCTCAATGTTGGTTTTAATTATCATAAAACTAGAACAATATTAAAGAATTTTAATTTGGAGATTAAATCTGGTGAAAAGATTGCTTTGATTGGGCCATCCGGTGCCGGAAAAACTACATTAGTAAAATTATTATTGCGAGAACATGATGTTGATTTCGGTAAAATTTTAATTGATGGACAAAATATCGCCAAAGTGACGCAAGAAAGTTTGTGGAAAAATGTGGCGTTGGTACCACAAGATCCGATTTTGTTCCACCGTTCTCTTATAGAAAATATTCGCTATGGTAGGTTTTCTGCTACGGATGATGAAGTGAAAGAAGCTGCTAGATTGGCCTACTGTCATAATTTTATCGCTGATTTGCAAAATGGTTATGAAACTTTTGTGGGTGAGCGTGGTATAAAGTTGTCTGGCGGTGAACGTCAGCGGGTGGCGATTGCACGGGCGATATTGAAAAATGCACCGATTCTTTTGTTAGATGAAGCTACTTCTAGTTTGGATTCTGAGTCGGAGTATTTTATTCAAGCGGCTTTGCAAAATTTGATGAAAAATAAAACTGTGATTGTGGTGGCACATCGTTTGTCTACAATTATGAATTCCGATAGGATTGTTGTTTTGGATAAAGGCGCGGTTGTCGAGAGCGGTAGTCATGCACAACTGCTTAGAAAAAAGAATGGTTTGTATAAGAAGTTATGGGATTTACAGGCTGGGGGATTTATCAGATAAAATCAACGAAAATTAGCGTCCAATGTGTGGACGCTTTTTTTGTTGATTTTATGTGTGTTATCGGCTATAATTTGGTAAGTATATCCCCACTCTCTCGCTATGAAAATACTCGGGAAATTTGCAACTCGCTCGGCTCTGTCTCTGAACTCGTCGCTTGACGCTCTTCAAACAGCAGAGACAGCCACGCCTCGCTCATTTGCAAATTATCACCTCATATTTTCAGCGTTCGTTCGGGGGATATACTTACCAAATTATTTTCTATGAATCAGGTTTTGGGAGTTAAAATTGATAGTGTTACCACCCTAGAAGCAATTGAAAAGGCTAAGAATTTTTTGTATAACAATAAACAAAATTTCATCTTTACACCAAACCCAGAGATGTTGGTAGATGCACAATTCGATGAGTATTTTAAAAGAATTTTAAATAGTGGTGATCTGAATATTGGTGATGGGTTTGGTGTAAGATTGTCCAGTTTTGGTAGAATAAAACGAATCACGGGGATAGATTTTGTTTATAGTTTGTGCGAATTGGCGCAAAAAGAAAATAAGAGTGTTTATTTGCTTGGTTCTGGCTCGAGAGAGGTTTTGAAAAAATCCACAGAGAATTTAAAAGTTCAATATCCAAAATTGCGGATTGCCGGTTTTCATCCTGGTCCCAAAATAGATTTTCTAAAAGTTGAGGATGAGCAGAAAATCATTCCAGAGCATGAACAAAATGATGAGGCTATTCACGAGATTATTATGACTGCTCCGGATATTTTGTTGGTGGCGTTTGGACACAATAAACAGGAGAAATGGATTTGTGAAAATATTAAAAACTTACCGAGTGTTAAAATTGCTATGGGGGTTGGTGGGGCATTTGATTTTATAGCTGGTTTTAATTCTGTTGGGGAAGAGACTTTGCGTGCCCCTTGTTTTTTACGTAAAATTGGGTTAGAATGGCTCTATCGTCTTGTCAAACAACCGTGGCGATTTAAGAGGATTTTTAAGGCCACAGGTGTTTTTGTGTGGTTAGTAATTTATCACAAATTTAAGAAATAATTTTTTATGACCGTACGTACTCGTTTTGCCCCTAGTCCAACCGGATTTTTGCATGTTGGTGGTTTGAGAACTGCTCTTTATGCCTATCTGGTAGCCAAACAAAATAGTGGCCAGTTTTTGCTTAGGATTGAAGATACTGATCAAAAGCGTTTTGTGGAGGGCAGTATTGAAAGTATTATTAGGTCATTAAAATGGGCCGGTATGGAAGTGGATGAGGGGGTGGATATGGATATGGACGGTAATGTGGTTCAAGTAGGGGATAAAGGACCATATATTCAGTCCCAACGTTTGGATGTATACAAAAAGTATTCAGATGACTTATTGGCAAATGGCCATGCCTACCATTGTTTTTGTACACCAGAACGTTTGGAAGAATTGAGAAATTATCAACAAAAAAATAAATTGTCAACTGGATATGATGGTTATTGTCGCGGTTTGAGTGCTAAAGAAGTGGCGGAAAAAATGGCTGCTGGGGAAACCCATGTGGTGCGTATGAAAATGCCAAAGGAAGGTGAATCTGTTTTTGTTGATCTGATCCGAGGTGAAGTGACATTTAAAAACGAATTGATTGATGACCAAGTGATTATAAAAACCGATGGTTTCCCGACCTATCATTTGGCGGCAGTAGTGGATGATCATTTTATGAAAATTTCCCATGTCATTCGTGGAGATGAATGGCTTAGTAGTACCCCTAAACATTTACAGCTGTATAAATATTTTGGATGGGAAATACCGTTGTTTGCTCATTTGCCGCTGTTATTAAATCCGGATAAGACCAAATTAAGTAAACGACAAGGGGATGTGGCGGTAGAAGATTATATTAAAAAAGGATATTTACCTCAAGCCATGATTAATTTTGTCGCTTTCTTGGGTTGGAATCCGGGTGGAAGTAATGAGTTGTTTTCTTTGCCGGAATTAGTAAAAGAATTTAAATTGGAAAAGATTAATAAATCCGGTGCGGTTTTTAATTTGGAAAAATTGGATTGGTATAACCAACAATATTTGCGCAATTTATCTTCTGATGAGTTGGTAGCTGTGTCCTTGCCTTGGTTAAAAGACGCAGACTTGATTACCGGAAAAGAAGATAAGAATTGGTTATCTTTGGTATTATTATTGGAAAGGGATCGTATTTCAACCTTGGCTGAATTACCGGAATCGTTGAAGTTTGTATTTAGTCCAGTTGAATATGGTGCGGATATTTTGGTTTGGAAAAAAAGCACACCTGAAGAAGCTAAGAAAATTATGCCAAAGTTAGCAGATTTTATGGATACAATAAGTATTCAAGATTGGAATAAAGAAAAAATGCAGACTTTGATAGGGGAATGGACACTAAATAATGGTTTTTCTAATGGCAGTGTTTTATGGCCTTTGCGGGTATCACTATCTGGACAATCCAATTCACCTGGACCGTTTGAAATCGTCGAGGTTTTGGGACAAGAGGAATCTTTAAAACGTATTCGGTTGGCAATTGATAAGTTATCTAAAATCTAAGAAAAAATACAGTCTATTTTAAAAAATGAATGTGTGGCCATATTCATTTTTTTGTTTATATGCTATAATTTAACCATGATAAAAAGATTGAAATATTTAGTACTTATTGTGTTCGTTTTTAGTACGGTGTTAGGTGCTAATTTTTTTGTTTTTGCGGCCAATTCGTCAGTTGAGGAGATTGCGCAATTAAATAAAGAAATTGATACCAGAAAAGATAAAATTAAACAATTGGAAGACACTATTTCTAAATATCAAACAAATATTAACCAAAAACAAACTGAATCAATTTCTTTGAAGAATCAAATGAGTATTTTGGAAAACAGAATCGCTCAGGCCGAAGCGGATGTTAGCTTAACCAAGGAAAAATTACAGCAAACAAAACTGGAAATTGAGGCTCTAAATATCTCAATTCAGGAAAAACAAAATACGATTGATAAACAAAAAAAGATTATCTCCAAAATAATCCAAAGTTTGCATGCCAATGATCAAAAGAATTTTTTGGAAATAATGTTGACTAATAATAATTTCGCGGATTTTTATAATCAAGCTAAATATTTGGAAAATGTTTATACTGATTTGGGTCGTTCGGTAAAACAAGTCAGATTAGCCAAGGAAGATTTGGATAATAAGAAAACGCAAGCTGAAAGTCGTAAAAAAACCTATGATAATTTGTTGACAGAATTGGAGAATAAAAGGAAAGATCTCAACGAACAAGTTGGAACTAAACAAAATTTATTAGTGCAGACACAGTCTTCTGAATTAAAATTTAGAACTTTGCAGGACAGTTTGCGTCAACAATATAAATCAGTGGAAAATGAGGTACGCAGTTATGAAGATCAGGTACGAAAAAAACTAGCCGAGCAGGATCGTTTTAAAAATATTCCTACCAACACCGGCCAATTTGGTTGGCCAGTAAATGGGCGTTATGTCACTGCTCGTTTTCATGATCCGGATTATCCATTTAGACGTGTTTTTGAACATAGTGGCACTGATATACGATCACCGCAGGGGTCGCAGGTGAAAGCGGCGGCATCTGGCTATATAGGTAGAGCCAAACGTTGTACTTTGGCTAGTTGTTATAGTTATGTTTTGATAATTCATAATGGAAATTTATCAACAGTTTATGGTCATTTGAGTAAGATTTCAGTAAATGAAGATCAGTATGTAAACAAGGGAGATGTGATTGGTTTGTCTGGTGGAACGCCGGGAATGGTTGGTTCAGGGCCATTTGTAACTGGTGCGCATCTTCATTTTGAGGTAAGATCAAATGGTATTCCGGTTGATGGGATGAATTATTTGCCATAATTATTTTATATGAGGGATGATTAAATTAATTCTGTTGAAAAATCTTTGGTTTACAGGTAA
>JAVHSM010000064.1:0-1675 GCA_036172155.1 Candidatus Magasanikiibacteriota bacterium | reverse complement strand
CCTGGTCCTACTTTTCGCAATGTCGAGTTTATGGGTTACCGAGCCAAGCGTGCCCCCACCGATCATGACCTAGTTTCTCAACTCCAAATTTTACCCCAAACTTTGGCCGATTCTCATATCCCCACTTTTTCTATGGGTGGTTATGAGGCCGATGATTTAATTGGCACTCTTGCCAAAAAACTTTTCAAAAAGAAATTTATCAAAAAAATAACCATTATCACTGGTGACAAAGATTTAATGCAATTGGTCAATCGCAAAGTTTCCCTTTATATGCCTATACATGGTTTGTCAGAGAGTAAATTATTTGGCAAAGTTGAGGTAAAAGAACGTCTTGGTGTTCCTCCCACCCAAGTTATCGATTTAAAAGCCCTAATGGGCGATATGTCCGATAACTACCCTGGTGTTTCTGGTGTTGGTCCCACCACCGCTATTTCTCTCCTTGCTCAATACCAAAATCTCGACAATATCTACAAAAATATTGCCAAAATAAAACCACTAATCGCTCAAAAACTAGTCAAAGACAAGGAAAATGCCTACATGTCCCAAAAACTCGCCACTATTATCACCAACATCCCCCTTAAATTAAAATTAAAAGATTTAAAATTTACTCAAAAAAATATTTCAGCATTATCTGATTTATTTATAAAATATAATTTCAAATCCCTATCTTCTCGTCTCCACAAAACCTCTCCTCAAAAACAAATTAAAAAAGTTGATATACAATCAAATCAAGAAAGTTTATTTTAATAAATGAAAAAAATAAAAATTGCCCTCGTCCACGACTACTTAAATGAGTTTGGTGGTGCCGAACGTGTCCTTTCAGTTTTGTCTGATATGTATCCTGATGCCCCAATTTACACCGCCTTTTACAAAAAAAAATCTTCTGCCTACAATCATTTCAAAAATCGTCAAATTATCCCTTCCTGGGTTCACTATATTCCCTTTTTTAGTTCATACCTACATAGTCCTTTTCGCTTTTTAACCCCCTTAATTTGGGGTAGCTTTGATTTTTCAAATTACGATGTAGTTATTGCTTCCAGTAGCTGGTATATTACCAAAGGTTTCAAAAAAGGCAAAAATACTCGCGAAATTTGTTATTGTCACACCCCACCTCGATGGCTTTACGGCTTCAAAACTAGTGTCGAGTTTCAAAAATATTGGCCAGTCCGTCTCTATGCCCTTGTTATCGGTCACTTTATGCGTCTTTATGATTTTACTCAGGCTCAAAAAGTTGATATTTTTGTTGCCAACTCCAAAAACGTTGCCGCCCGTATTAAAAAATTTTATCGTCGTGATTCCGTCATAATATATCCCCCAGTTTCATTACCTCCCATTTCTGAAGTTGTTAAACAAGATTTTTATTTAATTATTAGTCGCATTGTCGGGGCCAAAGGTCTTGATTTGGCTGTCAATGCTGCTATTAAATTAAACTTAAAATTAAAAATTGTAGGCGAGCCAGCTGGTTATTACACTGAATACAAACAGTTGCAAAATCTATCAAAATCAAATGTTGAGTTTTTAGGTCGAGTTTCCGATACGGAGTTGGTCAAGCTTTATGCCAGTGCTAAGGCCTTTTTAGCATTATCTACTGACGAAGATTTTGGTATCACCCCTGTCGAGTCCCAACTGGCTGGCACCCCAGTCATAGCTTATCGCGGAGGAGGATATCTCGAAT
>JAVHSM010000063.1:0-8259 GCA_036172155.1 Candidatus Magasanikiibacteriota bacterium | reverse complement strand
GACAAGGATCCTAATTTATAATAAAATTACATTGAATGATAGAAAACTACATATGAAAAAACTTTTTGTATTACCAATTATTGCAATAATCTCAATTACTATATACTATTTTATATGGTATACTTAAAATAAGTATAATTTATATTTTATGAAAAGTAATAAAAAAAATAATCAAATCGTTGTATACCAAACAAAAACTGGTGCAATAGAGTTAAAAGGTGATATAAATAAAGAAACAATTTGGGCTACCCAAGCTCAAATTACGAATATTTTTAATATTGATCGTACAGTTGTCACAAAACACATAGGTAATATATTAAAAAACAATGAAGTAAACAAAAAAAGCAATGTGCAAAAAATGCACATTGCAAATTCTGATAAGCCAGTGAATCTATATTCATTAGACATCATCCTCGCGGTTGGTTATCGTGCTAATTCAGCTCGCGCTATTGCTTTTCGTCAATGGGCAACAAAAACTCTACGTGAACATATTACCAAAGGCTACACTATCAATCGTTCTCAAATAAAAAATAACTATTCAGAATTCATGCAGGCCGTAGAAAATTTAAAAGGTTTACTGCCTGCGGGCGCTGTCATTGATAATAGCAGTGTACTCGAATTAGTCTCCGCATTCTCCGCCACATGGCTTTCTATTGATGCCTATGACAAAGACAAATTAGCCACTTCAGGTACTACCAAACGCTCCATCATGCTTACGGCTGAAGAATTATCAGAAGCTTTGACCAATTTTAAATATGAAATCATTAAAAGGTGTGAGGCGGGGGAGTTATTTGGAAGAGAAAGACAATCAAATTGCTTTCTATCAATCACCTGATGGTTCGGTAAATATTGAAGTAGTGTATGTCGAAGAAAATATCTGGCTCCCCCAAAGGCGTATCGTTGAACTTTTTGACACTACCCCGCAAAATATAGAACGAAAAACCAACCAGTATTTTTTTATAATATGGATGCGCAAATTTATTTAATAAATATAATTTAAAAAATATGTACGATATAAACATGTTAATTAAAAAATGGGCGGTTACCGTTATTTTGGCAGTGTTTGTTTTAATCGTAATTTCTGAAACTTTTGTGATTATTGGCCCTGGTCAACGCGGTGTTATTCTCCAATTTGGTAAAGTCAATGACAGGGTGATGGGAGAAGGTATGAATTTTAAATTGCCTATTAGAGATAGTATAGTGAAAATCAATGTTCAGACTGAAACAGTTCAGTTTGATAATTTACAGGGTAAAGGGGACAGTTTGGAAAAAAGTTCACTATTTTGTGCTACCAAGGATTTGCAGGATGTCCAAATCGCGGTTATAGTTAACTATCATTTAGATGCCGATAAGGTTAACAAATCTTTTCAACAATACGGTTCTACATATAAAACTAATATTATAGAACCAATCATCAGAGAGGTTATCAAAAGTCAGGCGGCTTTATATACAGCCGAAGAATTAGTGACCAAGAGGGCTGAATTTAGCGACAAGGTTTCTGCTTTATTGGGCGAAAAACTCAGTAGCAAGGATGCTATTTTTGAACGATTGAATATAACAAATTTCCAATTTTCAGAATCGTTTAGCAAAGCTATTGAAGCCAAGGTCACAGCGGAACAAAATGCATTGGCGGCAAAAAATAAATTAGAACAAGTAAAATTTGAAGCTGATCAAAGAATTGCTGAAGCAAGAGGTGAAGCAGAAGCTATTAAAATTCAAGCAAACGCTATACAGGCTCAAGGCGGCAAAGAGTATGTCTCTTTAAAGTGGGTAGAAAAATGGAACGGAACCCTTCCTACTACTGTTTTGGGTGATTCTGTACCAATGATTAATATTAACAGATAAAGAACATGAATTCACTTTCTATAATCAAAATTCAAACTCCTAAAAAATTTTTATTGGACGGATTTTTGTTTAATCAAAATAATAAGAAGACTTTTTTTATCTTTGTACATGGTCTGGGGAGCAATCTTTTCTCACAGATGGAATTACTACAAAAAATTGCCAAAACCAAAAATGGTATTCTAACTTTTAATAATCGCGGAAATGGCATAATCTCCAAAATTAAGCAGGCCAGTCCAAAAGACAAACGCGGACACAAAACACATAGTATAGGAATGGCGCATGAAGTATTCGAAGACTGTGTTGATGATATTGAAGGCGCGGTGAATTATGTTGAAAAATTAGGCGCAAAAAATATTTTCTTAGTTGGACATTCAACGGGTTGCCAAAAAAGTATTTTTTATCTTTCTAAAAAAGATAAAACCTCTGTTAAGGGTGCAATTCTCTTGGCTCCAATGAGCGATTTTGCCGACGCCTTTACTTTTACAGATAAAAAAGTATATCAAAAAGCCGTCGCTTACGCACAAAAAAAAGTGACCCAAGGCCATCAACATGATCTTCTACCATCTGGTATTTGGTCGTATGCAATTGATGCCCAACGCTTTTTAAGCCTTTATACTATTGATGGTCAAGAGGAAATTTTTACCTATGCTTCCGGTAAAAAACCCACTACCATAAAAAAAGTAAAAAAACCTATTCTTGTTATTTTAGCTGGTGACGATGAATACAGGGATCGTCCTATGAATGAAATTGCCGACTGGTTTGATAAAGTGTTATATAATAAAGATAAAAAAACTTGTATTGTTAAAAATGCTCCTCACAATTTTAATGGGTACACAGAAGAAGTATCCAAAAAAATCGTTAATTGGACAAAACTTTATTGAATAACCCCAGAGATTCCTACATGGATAATCCCAACCGGACAGTCCTCGGCCGCTTTTTTATTATCTTCAACTTCTAGTTCGGAAATTTCGGCTATAAACACACCGTCTTTACCGCATGAACGTTTTAAATTGGCTTTACCGTCGGTTTGGTCTATTTCCCAATTACCAGGGGCATGCTCGACACAAGAGTTACATCCAATGCAATTGTTTCGGTAATGAATAATTTTATGTTTACTCATATTACCGATCTTTTGATATAAATAATTTATCATTAATTCGCGCACGATCTGAAAGGGGGATAGTGATGATGTCTCCTTTTTTTGCGACACCGGCAGGCTTGTCGTTTAAATAAAAATTTTCTAGTTTAAACTTAATCACGCCGGTATTATCGCCAGTCACAAATAATTCATCTCCAATTTTAATTTCTCCCGAATCAATAATAAATTCGGCGATGTTACTTTTTCTAAAATAATTAGTTACTCGTCCAACTTGCTCGGTTTGCTTGGTGGCTTGCGAACCATATTCGCCACTCCATTCACCGAATTTTTTTCCTAAGTAATATCCGCCCATCCAAAAACCGCGATTGTACACCGTCGCCAATTCTTTTGTCCATTTTTTTATTTTTGCTTTGGTATAAGTATTATTTTCCACCGCATCAGCCGCTTCACGATAACATTTGGTCACCGTATGAACATAGTCGGCCGAGCGCCCGCGTCCTTCCAGTTTTAACACGCTAACACCCGCACCAATTAATTTATCCAAAAATCCAATGGTGCACAAATCTTTTGGCGACATAATATATTTATTATCCAAAACCAATTCTTCCCCATTTTCTTCATCAATCACCCGATAAGCACGCCGACAATTTTGTGTGCAAGCGCCACGGTTGGCCGAAGCATTTTGAGTAGCCAGACTCATATAGCATTTTCCCGAAATTGCCACACACAATGCCCCATGTGCGAATATTTCGATCTGTACCAATTTTCCACTGGGACCGACGATGTTAGATTCTTTTATTTCTTGAATAATTTTTTTGATTTGATTTAGTGTCAATTCTCTAGCCAAGACAACCACATCAGCGTAATGGGCAAAAAATCGAACCGCCTCAATGTTGCTAACATTTTGCTGAGTAGAAATATGCACTTCCAATCCGATAGAGTGAGCGTGTTGTAAAGCGGCGATATCGGAAGCAATGACCGCGGTAATATTATTTTTCTTAGCGGCGTCACAAATTTTTTTCATGACAATTAAATCGTGGTCGTACAAAACCGTGTTGACAGTTAAATATGTTTTAATATTTTTTTCTTGACACAGCCGAGTAATTTCCGATAAATCAGATATTTTAAAATTATTAGCGGCGCGGGCGCGCATATTTAATTGTTCGATACCAAAATATACCGAATTGGCCCCGGCATCAATAGCAGAATGGAGTGCGGCAAATGACCCAGCCGGTGACATTATTTCAATTTTGTGAGTTTTAAATTTTATTTTCATACGGTAGAGAAAAAATATTACATCTATAATAGCACTGTCGCAAAATGTCATCCTGAGTGAAGCGAAGGATCCCTTAGTGACTAACACAAGGGATTCTTCATGGAATTTATACTCGCGAAAGCGGGTATTCAGAATGACAGTGAAAATCTAATATGGACAATTATATCGTTTTTAATTCATTTTAGCAACCTTAACCAAACGAAGATACAATTATAATATGACAAGTCAACAAATTATGATATAATAAAACCTAATTAACTTACAGTGAGTTTATCCACTTATCATTTCGACCGAACCTCGCGGTGAGCGGAGAAATCCCTTAACAATTTTAAAAAATCAAATATGGCATGGTACAAAAAACAACTCACGGAAAAATTAAAAGCCACTGAAACAAAAAAATCAAAAACCGCTCACAAAACAAATGAAAAATCCACTAAACATGGCTTTGACCCCAGTAAAATTAAAGTCAACAAACATACTTTTCATAATCCAGTCGCGGCCATGAACCGCAATAGAAAGAAAACTGACCTGCCTTAATAGGCTTTTTGGGGTGTTACCCATTGATTTAAATCCAATTCTGTGCTATACTGCCGGTTCTGTTGCATATTTATTAAATAACTAGAAAAAATATGGGAAATTTTAACAAATTCGACAAGGGTCGCGATAGAGGATTTGGCGGTGGCGGACGCAGTTTCGGCGGTCGTCCTAGTGGTGATCGTGGTGGTGAACGCAGTTTCGGCGGTCGCAGTGACGCACCAAAACAGATGTTTCCAGCAGTTTGCAGTCAGTGTGGTGAAAGTTGTGAAATACCTTTCAAACCAACCGGTATCCATCCAGTTTTCTGCCGACCATGTTTCAAAAATCAAGGCGGACAAGGTGTTCCAGCCGGCAGATCTTCTTTCTCTGCTCCTAAATTCGCTCCAAAAAGTTTTGGTGGTGGAAATTTTGGTGGCAACGGAGATCGCGGCGCCAGTCCTGCTCCTAGCAATGCCGCAACCAAAACTCAGGTTGATGCCTTAAACGCAAAATTAGATCGTATTTTAGATATTTTGATCTCTACCAATGGTGAAGAAAAACCAGCAGTAGTTGATATATTTAAATCCGAAGCCTTAGGTGCAAAAACTCCTAAAAAAGTTGTTGCCAAAAAAGTAAAGGCTCCAGCTAAAAAAACAAAAGGTAAAAAGAAATAATCATTCGAATAAAAACTACTAATAAAAAACAACGACTTAAAAAGTCGTTGTTTTTTATCCAAGAAGGAATTAGGCGCGAACTACATTGATGGCGCGAGGTCCTTTTTCGGATTGTTCTACATCGAAGCTGACCATATCGCCAGTTTTCAATTCAGCGAATTGCAAACCTTGGAGGCCACTTTCGTGGAAGAACACGTCTTTTGATGCATCTTCAGGGGTAATGAAACCGAAGTGTTTATCAAAGATAATGCTTTTGATAGTACCTTTCATATATATATGATTAGGAATTTTTTAATCTTCTCGTTTAAGAAGGTCGACTAGGTTTCTACGGAAGTTATCTGTGAACATTATATAACATACACAAAAAGCTGTCAATATAAATTTTTACCTTTGTTTTTTAAACCAATTTTTGCTATAATAAGTTCATACCGAACTCAAAGTGAATTTCATCACTTGTCATGGCGAGCCCGCCACACGGCGGGCGAAGCAATCCCAAGAGATTGCCATGTCGCTTTTAACTCCTCGCAATGACAAAAAATTATGTCTTTAACCACAAATACACACATCCCAGAAAACGAAATTCAAATAACTTTTGCCAGATCATCCGGTGCTGGCGGTCAAAATGTGAACAAAACCTCCACCAAGGCTATTTTGCATTGGTCGGTGGGGAATTCGAATGTTTTTACATTCGAGGAAAAAGAGAGAATCAGAATGAAATTAGTGAACCGATTAAATAACCTCGACGAAATTGTCATCATGTCCGAAGAAGAACGCTCGCAATTTCAAAATCGCGAGCAGGGGATCGAACGATTGCGAACTTTGGTTTCACAGGCACTTATAATTCCCAAAAAACGTCGCGCCACCAAGCCGACCTACTCATCAAAGTTAGAACGCTTAGAAACCAAAAAACAGCATTCCAAAACAAAGTCTGAACGGCGAAATGTTGCCGATTAAAATAAATTTAAAAAACAATTAAAATTAAACAAATATATGGAAAATAACACCATGTTAAAAAGCACACCCAAAGATGTCTTTTTGCATCTTTTCAATATCATCACCTTTTATCTGAGTGTTATTGGTTTTATTACGCTTTATATCCAATACATCAACGCCATTTTTCCAGATCTGCTCAATTATTATTTTACTTCAATCGCTGATAGTGTTCGCTGGTCGACCTCGATTCTTTTCATCGCCGTACCAGCTTACCTATTTACTTCATGGTTATTGGCTAAGGATCTGATTGCCATTCCCGAAAAAAGAGAATTGAAACTACGCAAATGGCTTATTTATTTTACTCTCTTTATTTCAGCCATCACGATTATTATTGATTTGATAATTTTTGTATATAATTTTCTCAACGGTGAATTGACAATACAATTTTTCTTAAAAGTTTTAGTGGTATTGCTTGTGGCCGGAGGTGTCTTTGGTTATTATATGTGGGAATTGAAACGAAAAGATTTAATTTCAAAAATACCAAAAATATTGACAGTGACTGTTTCTGTTATAGTTATAGCAAGTATAATTATTGGTTTCTTTATTATTGGTACCCCTACCGACCAGCGCGATCGAAGATTTGATGAACAGAGAATTCAAGCTTTACAAACTTTACAAGGACAGATTATTGACTATTGGACAAAAAAGAATGTTTTACCACCAAACCTAAGTAATTTAGAAGATAATATTTCTGGGTTTGTAACACCAAAAGACCCAAGTAGCAAACAGTCATACGAATATGCTGTAAAAGATTCACTCACTTTTGAATTGTGTGCAACTTTTGCTAAATCAAACCAAGAAGATAATTTTAATGACAGAGCAACAAAATACCCTTACCCAATTGATCAATTTCAACAAAATTGGAGTCACGCAACGGGAAGAACTTGTTGGATGAGAACGATTGATCCACAACTGTACAAACCGACAAGTAATGCGGGAAACATACCAGCGCCATTACCTATAAAATAATCTAACAGAAAAATTTATTCTATTTTAATTATTTTATAAGTTATTATTTTGTTGGATAATGGTATTTTCACTTCATCTCCGACACTTTTTCCGATCAATTCCGATCCGAGAGGAGAATGACGTGAAATAACACCCGCCTGTGGATTGGTTTCGATCGAACCGAGTATCTGATAAGTCTTTTCTTTATTGTCGTTGTTGACCACAGTCACTTTGTGACCAATCTGAACCGTGTCAGTTTGATCTGTTGTGTTGATTATTTGTGAGTGATCCAACTGATATTCCAACTTAAATATATTATGAAGAATCCCGCGCAGACGACCCTTGGCCATTTGATATTCGGCATTTTCGGAAAAATCTCCCAGTTCGGCCAAGCGTGCAACTTCCGCGGACGCCTTCGGTTGACTGACCTTTAATTTATCTAATTTATTTTTGAGTTCACCAAATTTCTCCTTAGTGATAAGGAGATCAGGATCAAACCCGCTAAATTTTCCCGGTTTTCTAAATGGAATACGCATGGCAATATCATACCACAAGTGTCATTCCCGCGAAAGCGGGAATCTAGTTGATTAATAAAAGATTCCCATTTACACGGGAATGACAATTATTTATACTTGATCAAAAAAACCACTGACAATTAAATCAGTGGTTTTTAAAATCAATATTAGATCTTTTTCTTACTCAAATGCCGGGTTGTCTTTTTTAAATATTTGCCAACCTTAGTATTTTTTTTGGCTTGTTCGAGTCTAGCTCGTAATGCTCCGTTCATAAAATTTTGGTTAATATTTTAGTGATTAGCCATACTATACACCAATTTTATAGAAAAAGCAAGAGCTTGTATTAGTCAAGTACATATTGCACTCCTTTGGAAAATTAGTGTTAATAAATTG
>JAVHSM010000062.1:0-1700 GCA_036172155.1 Candidatus Magasanikiibacteriota bacterium | reverse complement strand
TCAACTATGAAATCATATCTGTGGATAACTCAATAAAATAATCGAAAATTATTTTATTGCCACTTTTATCAACCCAACAAATAATGGATGTGGAGCGGTTGGGCGCGATTTTAACTCCGGATGAAATTGTGTTCCAACAAAAAAAGGATGATTTACCAATTCGACGATTTCTATCAAATCTTTCTCTTCATTAACACCAACAATCTTTAAACCAGCCCGATCTATTGCTCCCTTATATTGATTATTAAATTCATAACGATGGCGATGACGTTCGGAAATATTTTTTTGACCATAAGCTAGTGCGGTTTTACTGCCGCTTTTCAAAACACAACTATACGCACCAAGACGCATCGTGCCACCATAACGATTGGTGTTCACATTTTGCGCTTGTAGAGGATTGATATGGATAATGGGATTTTTTGTCTTTGGATTTACTTCGACGGTATTGGCATCTTTGAGACCAAGCACATTGCGGGCAAATTCAATAGTCGCCAACTGCATACCATAGCACAAACCAAGATATGGCAAATTGTTTTCGCGCGCGTATTTTATCACACTGATGATCCCTTCGATACCGCGTGTTCCGAAACCTCCTGGAACAATCAAAGCGTCATATTGGCCCAAATTTTTTACGGCATTTTTATCTTTTTCATAATCTTCACTGTCGATCCAAGTCATTTCCGCTTCCGCATCCAGACTCCATGCCGCGTGCTTGACCGCTTGAATTACCGAAATATAAGAATCGGAAAGAGTATAATCACCGGTAGCAAAATATTTACCAACCACCGCGATCTTAACACTCTTTTTTGGATTTTTCATTTTAGAAATAAAAGTGTTCCATTCCTTACCTTGACTGGCGCGATTCAATTTAATTTTTAACCTTTTAGCCAATAATTTCCCAAAATTTTGTTTCTCCAAAACTGCCGGAATATCATAAATACTTTCCACATCCGGAGCGGAAATAACATCTTCTTTGGATTGTAACCAACAAAAAAACGCCAATTTTTCACGACGCGGTTTGTCGAGTTCGTCTTTGCCACGCGCGATAATAAAATCCGGCTGGATACCACTACTATTCAGAGTGCGTGCCGCTTGTTGAGTTGGTTTGGTTTTCATTTCTCCCAAATGAGATGGCACTGGCAAATAACTGACCAATACAAACACCACATCATCAGGATTGTCCAGTTTCATCATACGGGCGGCATCCAAATACAAAATATTTTCGTATTCCCCTACTGTTCCGCCAATTTCTATCACCATTACTTCGGCCTGAGTTTTTTCGGCCGCGGTTTTGATGCGATCGATAATTTCCATCGGGATATGTGGCACTACTTGCACACAATGTCCTTTGTATCCCATACTGCGTTCTTTTTCAATCACACTGAGATAAACACGACCGGTAGTCATATAGTTGGTGGAATACAAATTTGTATCCAAAAAACGCTCATAATTGCCAATGTCTTGATCAGTCTCGTCACCATCTTCGGTCACAAACACTTCACCGTGTTCGACCGGGTTCATCGTGCCGGCATCCACATTGATATATGGGTCAATCTTTATCGCCGAAACATTAAAACCATTATTTTTAAAAATACGGCCAATTGATGCCGCCGTCACACCTTTGCCGACACCACTCAGTACACCACCAATATGTTGGCTATCAGGATAACGTGCAGTTTTTAGCCACTTTAAGTGCCGCT
>JAVHSM010000061.1:0-8525 GCA_036172155.1 Candidatus Magasanikiibacteriota bacterium | reverse complement strand
TTCCTTATTATTAAAAAGCAAATTTAAAAAAAGAAAAAAGAAAGAATTTTATTTCACATAACTATTTATATCCGCAATTGTCGAAAATTTAGCTAAAATATGATATAATAATCTAATTAATTTTAATTCATAAATGGGGTATGAATTAAAATTATATTCGTATTATATCACGGATTTTTTGAATTATACAAACAAAAGGTATATAAAACACAGATTCCCGCTTTTGCGGGAATGACAGAAATAACACTATACACTAATCGAAAACAACCGCATAAAAATTCTTTTGAATATTTTGCCTACCTCTCTGACCCCAATCATCACCTGTCGATAATAGGCAATATTGAGTAATAATAACAAAATTACGATAGTAGCGTCATAACTTTGGCGTACCCAGTATTGATCTTCAAGTCGGACCCACATTCCAAATTCATCAAATGTGAGACCTAGACCAATGCCATACAGAGCAGTGCAAATTTTGAAGATACCAGTTTCAAATTCCGGTCGGCGTAAGATCATATATAGTCCGACAATGACCAGCATAATCACCCCATAAGTAAAATGATGGATGTGTACACCTTTGATAGTAAGAAAAAAATCCGGTAGCCATTTGCCAAGCACCAGATAAACAGTCAGACGGGATAAAATAAAAGTAACCAAAAAATAAAAAATCACTACGCCGATAGTTTTTTGGTTGTCGGTGGAATTTATTTTTATTTCCCAATCCATAATATAAAAGGTTTAACCTTTTGCATTAGTGGTGCACTCCTTATTGGAACATTTTACTTCTCCTTTGTAAGTTTGAGTCATGAGTGATCCGCAGGTTTCGCATTTTTCTCCGGTTGGTTTATCCCAGAGAGCAAAAACACATTTTGGATAATGATTGCAACCATAAAATACTTTACCGCGTTTACTGCGGCGTTCCACCAAATCACCCTCGTTACATTTTGGACATTTTACACCAGTGACGGTGTCGATATTTTTGGTAGTTTTACATTCAGGATAACCAGTACAAGCCATAAATTTTCCAAAGCGTCCAACTTTTATAACCATTGGTTTGCCGCATTTTTCACAGACAACATCGGTCGGTTCATCTGGAATTTTTTCTTTTTGAGCAATTTCTTTATCTTTTATTTTTAAATTTTCTTTGAAAGGGAAATAAAATTCGCCAATCACCGGTTGCCATTCTTTTTCACCGCGGGCAATAGCATCAAAGTTTTCTTCCATTTGAGCGGTGAAAGAAAAATCGACGATATTTGGAAAATGTTTGACCAATAAATCATTGACCACAAAAGCTACTTCGCGCGGTTTGAGACGTTTTTTTTCATCGCGTTCCACATAACCACGATCTTCAATAGTCGCGATGGTTGGGGCATAAGTGGATGGGCGGCCGATGCCGTATTCTTCAAGAGCTTTTACTAGGCCGGCATCGTTGTAGCGAGCAGGTGGTTCGGTGTGATGTTGTTCGGTTTTTATTTCTTGGCAATTTACATTTTCATTATTTTCCAAATTTGGCAAAGCATTGTCCTTGCTTTTGTCCGGATACAATTTCAAGAAACCGTCAAAGACGATAGTTTGACCGGTCGCGCGGAAGATATAATTGTTGGTAGAAATAATATTGGCGCCCGTAGAAGCCACTTCGGCCGCGGCCATTTGTGTACCCATGGCACGGTTCCAGATCAGTTCGTATAGTTTGAATTGATTTTTTTCCAAAAATGGTTCAACAATAGTTGGAGTACGTCTGGCTTCGGTCGGGCGAATAGCTTCGTGCGCCTCTTGGGCATTTTTACTTTTGTTGGTATAAGCGCGCGGTTTTTCGATATTATATTTTTGGCCAAATTCTTCACCGATGACTACATGAGCGTCGTCTAAAAATTTTTGTGACAGATTGACAGCGTCGGTACGCATATAGGTGATTAAACCTACCGAACCTTCGGAGCCAAGTTCCACACCCTCATATAGTTGTTGCGCCAAACGCATAGTTTGCTTGGCAGAAAAACCCAAACGATTGTTGGCGTCTTGTTGTAGAGATGAAGTGGTGAATGGTGGCGGTGGGTTGCGTTTGCTGGTTTTCTTTTCTACGGCGTTGACCGTATAGGTGACACCAGTGAGGTCGGCCAAGATTTTATCGGCAGTTTCTTTATTTTTGATATCCAGTTTTTCCAACTTTTTTTCCGGAGTCGCAGAAAGCTTTGCTTCAAAAATTTTTTTTTCTTTATTTTCGAAAACACCTTCGACAGTCCAATATTCTTCCGGTTTAAAATCTAATATTTCTCGTTCGCGTTCGACAGTGAGACGCATAGCGACACTTTGTACACGACCGGCAGACAATCCCTTGGCTACTTTGCGCCATAGAAATGGTGACAATTCATAGCCGACCAATCTATCCAAAATACGACGCGCTTGTTGAGCGTCGACCATTTTTAGATCGAGTGCACGCGGATTGGCAATTGCATGTTCGATAGCAGTCTTGGTAATTTCATGAAAAGCAATGCGCTCGGCTTTGGTCGGATCTACACCCAATACCTGTGCCAAATGCCAAGAAATAGCTTCTCCTTCTCGGTCCTCATCGGTAGCGAATAGGATGTTGTCGGTTTTTTTGGCGGCGTCTTTGAGTTCTTTGATGACTTTGCTTTTATCACGGCTGTTGATATATTGGGGCTCAAAATTGTGTTCAATATCGATCCCCATTTTGCTTTTTGGCAAGTCACGGACATGGCCAAAAGAAGACTTGACGACAAAATTTTTGCCCAAGAATTTACTAATGGTTTTGGCCTTGGCTGGTGACTCGACGATAACAAGTTTTGACATATTTTATTATTTTTCCTCCATAAGATAACGGATTTTGACTAAAATGTCAATTTTGTGGTAAAATTTATGTAGTTTTGAAAGGTAATTTTATTTTTTATAAAGTACATTATTATATGGTAGAAAATGGAAAAGGCGATCAAGAACAGCGGGCAAGTTGGAAAGCTCCCGAACTGGATGATGAAGTTTCACCACCAGTGCAACTTAATATTTCTTTAGATAATACCGGCCAACAGCCAGCGTTCAAAAGACCAAGTGTAATAATAAAAGACCCTTATCGTAGAGAAGTAGCGTGGACCGACCATGCCAGAGAGATGTTGATCATACCGCCAAAACCAACAGAACAGAAGCGTAAGCCAGAAAACATGGAAGAAAAACGGAAAGAAGAAATTTTAAAGGGTTTGGCTATCGATACACCAGAATCAAGAAAAAAAATTGCCGATATAATATTATTTAATATACGCGGTTTAAGAACCAATCAAAATCTTGCGCCTCGGGATTTTGGTAGTCTTCAAGAATTGGATAGTGTTATCAAAACATTGAGTTTGTTGCAAGGTGAAGGCGATTTCACAGCGATGATTATTCCAAATAAAAAAGGAGAATTAAGTATTAAATCGATTCGTGATTCAAAAATAGTATCAATACCTTTGTCTGATTTTACTGTTCAAGGGCGTTCAACCGAAGCAAATTTGCAAATAAAATTTGTGCAGGGAGAATTTGGTAGTGGCAATTTTGAAGTGATTGGCATAGAAGGTGCGGACAAAAAAAGTGTGTGGCAACGGGCGAAGGGAATGTTTGGAAAATAATTTTTATATTCTTATATAATTCATACCGCCAAGATTTTTTATCAGTCCTCTAATTTCCAGCATTATCAAAGTGGCGCTGGTGGTGGGGCTGTCCAGATTATTTTCCAAAATTATTTGGTTAATATTTTTCGGTTCACGAGTGAGGCAATTTAAAATTTTGGCTTCAATGGTATTTTCGGCAATTGGCGTGGGTGGAACGGGTGAAACAATTGGTGTGGTAATTTGTAGATTGAGTGCTTCCAAAATGTCGTTTGATTCGGTGACTAATTTGGCACCGAGTTTTATTAGATTGTTGGGGCCACTTCCGGTGGGTGAAGTGATAGCATGCGGTATTGCCAGAACTTCGCGATTATAATCCAGTGCACAGCGTGCAGTGATGAGTGCGCCGGATTTGGTTGGTGCTTCTATCACCAATGTGCCCAACGACAAACCGGCGATAATGCGATTGCGTGCCGGAAAAGAATATTGCGTTGGTAAAAATCCGGGCGGGTATTCGGATATCAGCGCGCCGCCGGTGGCGATTATTTTTTCGGATAATTTTTTGTGCGCAGAAGGATAGACGGTTTGGCGATCAATACCAGTACCAAGTACGGCGATGGTTACGCCGCCGTTTGTCAGCGTGATAGCATGTGCGATCCCGTCAATTCCCAACGCCAGTCCGCTCACAATTATTACTCCTTGTCGGGCGAGTGGTGCCACCAAGTCTTCACAGATAATTTTGCCATAGGTAGTCATGCGTCTAGTGCCGACAACGGCAAGTGTTGGTATTTCATGTGACGGCAAAGTACCGCGATAAAAAATAGTATGGGGCGGGTCGGAAATTTCCGATAGTAGTGCCGGATAATTTGTATCCCCCAGAGATGTCGTCGCAATATTTTCTTTTTGCAAATTTTCCAAAATTTTTTCAATCGGATTTTTATCGCGCCAAGTTAAAAATTCACTGGCGATATTTTCTTCCAAACCAGTTTTTAATAATTCATCAAGCTCAGCATCGTATAAATTTTTCAAATCAAAAAAATATCCTTTCAGAGCGGCATAACGTTTGTAGGTAATTTTAGGGAAGTGCGCCAACCAAGCGTGATAGTTCACAATTTAAAATTACTCAACCAAAGCGAGGCGTTTGATTTCTGTCACCGCGTTGTCCAATGCGGTTTGTAAAATTTTAAATTCCTCCTTGGAGAATTTATTTAAGACAAAATTACTAATGTTTTCTATTTTTTCGCCGATTTGTGGACCAACACCCACGCGGATGCGAGTAAAATCTTTGGTGCCGATTTGTTCGATGATGGATTTGATACCGTTGTGTCCGGCCGCGCCGCGATTGGTCTGTACCCGAATTTCACCGGTCGGAATATCTTTGTCATCGTGCACCACGACAATATCTTTGGCAGTGAGGCGGTAAAAATGAATCATAGCGCCAACCGATACACCGGACTCATTCATGAAAGTTTGCGGTTTGACCAAAATAACTTTGTTGCGTCCGACTTTGTAATCAAAAATTTCAGCCTGTAATTTTGGAGATTTTTTTAAGGGTAATTTTTCATCGGAAATTAATTTATCCAAAACCAACCACCCAGCATTGTGGCGAGTCGATTCGTATTCTTTTCCAGGATTACCAAGGCCAATAATTAATTTCATAAAATGTTTTAGCTAATCAAGCCGAACAGTATATTGATTTTCGCAGTCGCGAACTGTTTGAAGTGGCGAGAACCAATACGGCTATTTGATAAACGAAAGATTCGCCACAAGTTTTCGCGCAAGAAAATCAATATACTGCGAGGCGTCTATCTTTAAGAGACTATTGTCTTTTAGTCTTAGTCATCTTAATCACAATCGGCGCCGCAAAAAAACTAAACCGTTCACGCAAACGATTTTCCAAATAATGGATATAAGAAATATTGAGCGAAGTTTTGTATTTGATAAATAATTCAAAGATTGGCGGGTTGACATTGATCTGGCGGAAGCCCAAAATTTTTGGATGATGCACACCTTTACCACGTGACGGTAAATGTTGCTTGGTGACATAGCGAATAAATTCTTCGCAAGTTTCTTCGGATAGTTCGATCTGTCTTTCTGCCCAAGCTTGTTTGATCAATGGAAAAATTTGGTGAATACGGTAGCTGGTTTTGGCACTGACAAAAACAATCGGAGCATACGCAATATGTGGAAAAGATTTGAGAATTTTGGCTTTGACATCATTGCGGAAAGAGTCAGTATTGTCTTCACTAAGATCCCATTTGTTTACAACGGTGATCACACTCTTGGTGCTTTCACGCAAAAGTCCGGCTAGTTGTTGGTCTTGATCGGTAATTGGTTCGGATGTGTCGAGTAAAAATAAAACTATGTCGGCACGCTTCATGGTTTCAATACTTTTGCCAATACCCATGCGCTCCAAGACACCGGAAACCTTGGCCTTGCGACGAATACCGGCAGTATCGATAAATATAATTGGATCACCATCCACCTCTACCAAGGTATCGTGTGGTTCGCGGGTAGTGTGGGGCATGTCATTGACAATCACTTTATCCTCGCCAATCAATTGGTTGAACAAAGATGATTTACCAACATTTGGTTTTCCTAGCAGTGCTACTTTTATAGGATTAATGTCAGGCAACAATTGTGGTTTTTTGGTAGTCTCTTTTAGGTATGAAAATATTTTTTCCATCAGTTCACCCAGACCGGAACCGTTTTGGGCGGAGATAGCTAGAGGTTCTCCAAAACCAAGTTTCAACCATTCGCGTTCATATTTGAGAGCGCGATCAGTTACACTGTCGGCTTTATTGGCGACAAAAATAATTGGACAATCTTTTTTCTTTTTTAACAAAAGTTGAGCTAGTTCTTTTTCTTGTGGTAATAGCCCTTCTTTAATATCAGTGACAAACACCACCACATCGGCGGATTTCAAAGCCGCTTGAGTTTGTTTTACGATATCTTCTTCCAACGGTACATTTTCGGAAAATGTCAGACCGCCAGTGTCTACGATGCGGACATTTTTGCCACGCCACAAAACTAAACCCTCGTTGCGGGTGCGGGTGGTGCCGGGGATGCTAGAGACCAACGCTTTGTTGCTTTCGGTTAGACGATTGAAGATGGTAGATTTTCCAACATTTACTCGGCCTACCAATGCGATTACCGGCAGATCCAAATCAATTGTTTTTGCAAGTGTGGCCATATTTTAAATAAAATTATTTAACTTGTACTGTTAATTTAAGGGATTCTTCTCCGCCTTTGGCGGATCAGAATGACGGTGGTAGGTTATTGTTTGTTTTCGCTCAGATCAGAACCTAATATTATCAGTATATCCGCTTGTGGGTTAAATTTCAAATTGGGATTGTCGGTACTGCTGGCGTCAACTACAATATTTTTTTGATTCAACCAGTCCGGCAAGTTTTTTTCTACTTGGGATTTTATTTCTTTTTGTAGGTCTGTAATAATCTCAGAAGAAATATTCTGGTTAACTATATAGATAGTAGTCAAAGCAATGGGGCGACTGGGGCTGTTGCCGGCAGGTAAAGTGGAAAATCCTTTTTCTTGCAGTTGTTGTTGGTATTTGGCCGCCAAACCGGCGCGCCAAGTGCCGTTTAATATTTGAATTTTGCCGGTTGGAAAAACAGATTTGTTTTCGGTGGATAAGTTTTGCGCGATGCGGACGCTGTTTTCTGTGAACACATTTTGGATGGCCGTATTGATGTTATCAAAATTTCCAGTGCGTGGAGATAGTAGATAAGCGCCGCTATCGGCAATGTATGATTTCAAAAATCCGTTTTCAGAATTATCGAGTACCAGCATTTTAATTTTTTTATCGGCGGATTTTCCGAGATTGGACAAATACATCATCTGTCCAAAATTTAAATTGGTGGTGATATGGTTGGACAAAGATTGCAAAATATTTTGAACATGGACTGGATTGGTATAAGTACCAACCGAAAGCAATTTTTCTTTGAGGGCGGAAACCATAAGTTGTTGGCGGGCGGAACGAGCAAAATCAGAACCCTCGCCGTTGTTACCATGACGGGAGCGGGCGAAGTCCAAAGCGCGAGTGCCGTCCATCGCTTGTATGCCGGCATTGAAATTCAAAGTACGATAGGAAAAGTTTGGACCGGGAAATTCATAATCTGTGAAACTACGCGGCACATTCACGGTCACTCCACCGACCTCATCAACAATTTCTGAAAATGCTTTGAAATCAACACGGGCGTAGTAGGGGATATCAATGTTAAAAGTTTTAGCAAACAGTTGGCGTGCATACTCACCGCCGCCGCCTTCTTGGGCTACTTCACCAAACGCATCGGCTGAGTTGATTTTTCGGATACCATGTCCGTCCATATTCACACCCAGATCGCGTGGCACCGAGATCATAGCAATTTCTTTGGTGCTGGGTTTGATACTGACAATGATGTTGGTGTCGGATAAATATGGTCCATCGTGTCCGGCGCCGCCAATACCTAGTAGTAAAATATTTATTCGATCATTTTGTTGTCCGTCTAAAACGCTATCGGAATGAAAGATAAAATTTTTGACGGTTTGGAAAATGCCGACATTTTTTGGGGTCAAGGTTTTTAAATCGTAATTTTGGACGTCACTGGGCCACTGCGCAAGGCTATACTGGCGGATAACACCGAAGCTAGCAAAAACTAGCAAGCCAACAATAATAAAAAATAGCCAAAATTGTTTTTTATTTTTTGGCTTAGAATCGTCCAACCCCATTTTTTTGGGCTCCAATAGATTGACCGGCTCTTCATTTTGCATAACAATAAAAAAATTGTACCACAAAAAGTCGTTTTTGGCAATCCTGCAGAAGATGAGATACACCGGTAACACCCCAACATTTTCCTTGAAGAAAGCAAAACAGCAAAACAGCAAAAAATCAAGCTTTCACAGCACCACCTTTTAAATAATTGTTAATAACTTCGT
>JAVHSM010000060.1:0-1841 GCA_036172155.1 Candidatus Magasanikiibacteriota bacterium | reverse complement strand
GAGATTGACGCATGTAAATCAACATAAAAAGATGCAACTTCACGAGCGCGTTTTTCGTCAGATTTCTTTATATTGTCAATAGCACTATTAAGTGCTTCGCTGGGAAATGACGAAACTTCTTTAACGGTTTTCCCGCCCATTAACTTGCGGTCAATTTTGTCTGGCTCTTCAAGTTCAAGCCATGCTGCTGATAAACGAGAATATTGACCATAAGCAACTGTTGTACCTGAATCTCCGTAAGGCGGAGATGTAACAACAATATCAATACTTTCAGGCGAAATACAATTTTCAGGTATTCCATCAACAGTGTTAAAGTCGTAAACATTTGCAAAAGGACGATGTTTTAGATTTTCAATGATGGCTTTATATTTTCTATATCCATCAAGATTCCTTTGTAGTTTTGATACCATTATTCCGTAAACATCGGGGTTGAATTTTGCTAACTTATCTTCGCCATACCTGTATAACTTAAATTCTGCATTTCGAGTGTTAGAACTATCTCGAACTGTTTCACTAAATGCAACTTGAAAAAATAAACGAATTTCTTCATCTTCTATATTCTGAATAAACTTCCGTAGTCGGAATAATTTCTCGATAACTTCTGGCTTAAACCAAAAATCTAAACGAGCAATACCGTAAACTTGCGGCGTTTCTTTAAGTTTCCGAAGTTTATCTTCCAAAGCCATTTTATTAAAAATGGATATTTGTTTTTCAAGTAGCGTGATTTTTGGCGTCGTTGTTTTTGCTTTTGCTATAAGTCGCGCCAATGGATTAAGGTCAGTTCCAAAAGCATTAATTCCCCTAATGTTGGATTCTACTAAAGAAGTTCCACTACCAGAATAAGGGTCAAAAAGGGATTTTGCAGAAACGCCAAATAAATCTAATAGTTTTCCTGCAACTTGCGGAATCATTCTTGCTGGATAATCATGGTAACAGTGTGTTAATTCTCGCGTTGAAGCGCCGTTGAAAGTCCAGTCGTCACTGGCTTTTTCTAATTTAGGCGATTCAATAAAACCTAATTGCATTGCTTTTAACATGACTATAAATCCTTCACGGTCTGAAAAAGTGACGGCAATTTATCTTCATGCGCTCGAAAGCCCGTTCCATGATTGCGCGCGCTTGTTATTTTGTCGTGCAAACGTAAATCAACGAGAATATTTCCCGCTAGAATTTGACTACGGATAATTTCTGCTGAAGTTCCTGTCAATAATTGCGCTCGGTCAAATTTGAGCCATTCATCATCGCCCCGCATTTCACTAAATGCACTTACTAATATTAACGCTGGAATTTTCTCTACAAATCTTTCCGCTAATGTTTGAAGTTGCCATTCAGCGACAATTTCTCCCGATACATGTCTAACTGATATAGTCTCGCTTTCCATGTGCAAAAATAACCCCGTGCTATTTGGTGTGCGGGACATAGTGAAATATAAACCAAGTCGTCCATCTTCATCTGGTGTGCCATATTTTTTTATGGCTTCAAGAGGTTTCATTTTCCACACTTTACGGTTAAATGTGAAAAGAGTAATCATCGAAGATGAATTTATGCGATGTGCTTTGAGTTCGATTTCTCCTAAATCTGGCGAAGCAATATTGTTTTCTGGCAAGCCGATTAATTTTTCTAAAGTGTGCCCAACTCCTGTCGCACCTTTACGTTCTGACTTGACCCAATTTTTTGCTTTTAATTTATCGAACGCTTTCCTAAACTCACTCAAAGTCATTATTTTTTTAGGCATGTATTAACCTTCTACGGGATGGAATATCCCATTTTACCTTGTTTATTTCCAGCGAAGCCAGCCAACGGTTTGCGTTACCTGCGTGTGGGCGGGCGTGGACAATGTT
>JAVHSM010000059.1:0-1865 GCA_036172155.1 Candidatus Magasanikiibacteriota bacterium | reverse complement strand
TCGATTTCTTCAAAATCGGTGACGACTGCCAAGACCACCAACATATACATTATTTATTGAAACAATAGTTATCTAATTCCTTCACTATCCAAAAATCGTCGAGTATTTTTTTCTTGTATCGGTTTACGAATTGCATCAATCATCTGTCGAACCGGTCTTTCAACAAATTTTGAAAAAGCCATACCATCGGTCACACCTAATATAAATGAAAACCCAATATTAATTAATGGGTCGTGCCAAATAGCATTTGTTGCTACAAAAGTAGTTGCTCCTGTTAATACTTGCGACGCTGTAACAGAAATAAAATTTGTCAAGTCAGCGACTCGCTTATTTGATTGCGCATTTTGTAAATTAATTTCTGCAATTAATCTACTAGCTTCATCCACTGGCATATTAGTATTGATTGAGTTGGTATTTTTATCACCAATACCAGACATAGGTTTTATGGGTTTAGTCCACATGCCATAACCATCATAAACACCCTGGTGATGTATTTTTAGCGACAATCCAGTTTGAAAATCAAATCCTGTTGATTCAAAATATGATGTTAGCATATCCTATATTATATCACGATAATATATTATTTACAATAAAGTTATAATATTCTATGCAAATAAAAATAAAACGGTTTGATAAAAGTTTACCGCTTCCCGCTTACAAAACTCGTGGTGCCGTTGCCCTCGATTTGTGTGCTCGCGTTGATACAGAAATTTTAGCTCATCAAATTGGATATATCCCCTTAAATGTAGCTATCGAAATTCCAGAAAATTGTTGGGTGATGGTGGCTGCTCGTGGATCAACCCACAAGTTAGGTATTTTGCCTGTCCATGGATTTGGCATTGGTGATTGGGATTATTGTGGTGACAATGATGAATATCTTTTTCCCGTTCTAAATTTCACTGATAAAACAGTAGTGATCGAGAAAGGTTCTCGTGTAGCTCAAATGATGATTAACAGGTACGAAAAAGTTGAAATTCTTGAAGTCGAAAAACTCGATGGTCCTGATCGTGGTGGCTTTGGCACGACTGGAGTGAAATAAACTATGATCATTGTCTACCTTCTTCTCATCCTCATTCTCGCCACTCTGGCCTATTTTATTTATCTCCAAAAACAATCTAAACCAGCCGAAATTGACATCAACAAAGCTCTCAATACTTTAATTAATCTAAATAACGAACAGCTTAGTAAAGAAAAACAAATTATTCACACCGATCTTTCAAATAAAAAAGACGCCATCGAAAAAATGGTGCGTGATATTGGTGAAAACCTCACCAAGGTTGAAAAAGAACGAGTCGGTAGTTTTACTAATCTTCGTGATGCTATCGAAAATAACGTCAAACTTACCAAAGAATTATCAGTCACCACCGAAGGTCTCAAACGAGTTTTAAGTAATAACCAACAACGTGGCGCTTTTGGCGAAAAAGTCGCCGAAGATTTATTAAAAATGTCTGGTTTTGTTATTGGGACTGACTATACCCGCCAAGAAACGACTGGCGACGCTCGCCCCGATTTTACCCTATATTTGCCCGATAAAACCAAAATTAATATTGACTCCAAATTTCCCTATGCCAATATTGTCAATATGAGTGAGGCTCCTGACACTGATCAAAAAAATCATTTTAAAAAATTATTTGAACAAGATATAAAAAAGAAAATCAATGATGTAACTTCAAGAAATTATATAAATCCCGAGGACAATACTGTCGATTTTGTCATTTTATTTATCCCCAATGAAATGATTTTTTCTTTTATTTATGAATCTTTCCCCGATGTTTGGCAAGATGCCCTCAATCGCAAAGTCGTCATGACCGGACCATTTTCTTTTACTGCCATTTTGCGCATGGTCAAGCAAGCGTATGAGAATT
>JAVHSM010000058.1:0-1870 GCA_036172155.1 Candidatus Magasanikiibacteriota bacterium | reverse complement strand
TATTTGCATAGTCCTTGGGTTAACAAGGAGTGCAGGATGTATCTTAACTTATGCAGCTTTATCATCGGACACAAACATCAATTTTATAACCGGTCGGTACACTGCGATTCCATGAACCGTGATAACCCACTAACAGATCACCTTGCATATTTTGTGACCAACTTTCTTTTGGTATAAACGCTAATCCCAAAGGCGGAGAAGGATCCCTTCGTTCAGCCATAAGGGATTCTTCGCTCTGCTCAGAATGACAGACAAAAAAACACAAAAAACAAGCGCTTGACAGTTTTATATAATATGTTAATATATTATCACTCTTACTATTAGAGTGATAATAATATTTTTACACTATGACCCCTCAAAATTTTACCAACAAATCCCAAGAATTAATCCAAAAATCCGCTCAAATAGCCTCTCAAAATGGCCAACCACAAGTAGAACCGCCTCACTTATTTTTTGCCATGCTCGAAGACGAAGAAGGTATTGTGGCCTCGGCTTTAATCAAAATTGGCGCCAAATTGATGAATTTACGCGCCCAAGCCCAGACTCTAATAGACCAACTTCCCAAACAAGGCTCCGCCACCCCTGGCTTTACTGGGCAAATAATGCTCAGCCAAGCCATGATCCATATTTTTCAAACTGCCGGCAATGAAGCGCAAAAAATGGGCGACGAATATATTAGCGTTGAACATTTATTTTTGGCACTGCTGTCCACCCGCAACCCGATTAGCGATGTATTACTAAAAGAAGGTGCCTCATACGATGTAGTGCTCAAAGCTCTAGCCACTATTCGTGGTACCCAAAAAGTGGATTCTCCAGAACCGGAAACAAAATACAACGCCCTAGAAAAATATGGCAAAAATCTGACCGACCTCGCCCGTAAAGAAAAAATCGATCCGGTGATTGGCCGTGATGATGAAATCCGCCGCGTCATGCAAATCCTGACTCGCCGTACCAAAAACAATCCGGTGTTGATCGGTGAACCAGGTACCGGCAAAACCGCCGTCGTCGAAGGTTTGGCTCAACGCATCGTCAACGGCGATGTCCCAGAATCTCTCAAAGACAAAGAAATTGTTTCTCTAGATATTGGCTCGCTTTTGGCCGGTACCAAATTCCGCGGTGAATTCGAAGAACGTCTCAAAGCCGTACTCAAAGAAATCGATGCCTCCGCCGGAAAATATATTTTATTTATCGACGAACTTCACACTATCGTCGGCGCCGGTGCTTCCGAAGGTTCTATCGACGCTTCCAACATGCTCAAACCAATGTTGGCGCGCGGTGAATTACATGCCGTTGGTGCTACTACTTTGAAAGAATATCAAAAATATATTGAAAAAGATGCCGCCTTGGAACGCCGTTTCCAGCCGGTGATGGTCAAAGAACCATCCTTGGACGACGCTATCGCCATCTTGCGCGGTATCAAAGAAAAATACGAAGTACATCATGGTGTGCGCATTACCGATGCCGCTATTATTGCCGCCGCCAAATTGTCCGACCGTTATTTGACCGATCGTTTTTTGCCGGACAAAGCTATCGACCTGATGGATGAAGCCGCTAGTGCTTTGCGTTTGGAAATAAATTCCATGCCAGATGAATTGGATAAAATGAAACGCCAAATGATTAAATTTGAAATCGAAAAACGCGCCCTCAAAAAAGAAACCGATCCGGAATCCAAAGAAAGATTGGTCAAACTAGAAAAAGATCTGGCCGAACTCAAAGAAATCAGTGGCGAACTGGAAGCCAAATGGAACAATGAAAAAGAAGTGATCGCCAGAATTCACGACAAGAAAAAAGAGATCGACAAATTAAAACAACAAGCGGAAATCGAAGAACGTCGCGGTGACTTGCAAAAAGTAGCCGAAATTCGCTATGG
>JAVHSM010000057.1:0-9270 GCA_036172155.1 Candidatus Magasanikiibacteriota bacterium | reverse complement strand
ACCACGGGCTAACACCCATGGTATTGCGTGGAATTAATATAAAAATATCCTGATTATGTCAGGATATTTTTATATTATTGTTTATTCCAAACTATTGATATATGTAAAATGAGAGTAACAAGCTGGCGCGCCACTTCCACCTGTAAATAACAATCTTTCTAATTTTATGGTGACAGGTTTTTCTTTACTAGAATCTAATATTTTTTTTGATAATTCTGTGGACACTTTATATTCTTTCATTCCAAGCTTGTCTGAATCGTTGAAATAAGTGATAATCTTACTTTTCACACAACCTATACCAAGTTCCTTGTCACCAACAAAACTGTTTCCCTCATTGCCCCCTAAAAAATCGGACAACACCTTGCTATCAGTGTTCAAAACCTGAAAAAATACATACGAAAATTTTTCACAATTTTCCTCACAAAATGGCTCTAATTCACTTATTAATACAGGATACCCCGTAACAACTAATGCGCCATAAAAATTTCCTTGTCCATCAGACTGGAATGAAGATTGATTTTTTGATTCAGCGGCTGGCTGAACTTGTTGCGTTTCCGAAGCAGACGCTGATTGTTGCACATTCGGAGCTATCACAGGAGTTAATGGTTGGTTTTTAATAAGCTGTTGCTGTCCACATCCAGCCAAAAACACAATCCCAAGCATCACAAAACTGATTGTTGATATTTTCTTCATAATATTGTTTGATTAAAAAACTAAATCTGATTACTCAATCTAACCAGCATTAGATAAACCGGAAAATACTTCCTGGGCATGCAACCCAGTACCTATAATACTGTCAAAATCCTCTACCGCAAACCAACCTTTTACACCGTTAGCTTTTTCTACAACACACCACATTATATCATCACAACCGGTAATTTTTACCGCTTCGTCTTTTTTTAGAGTGGTAATTATTTGAGAATTTGTAGGAGATGTATTTAGAGGAAGCGAAGTCAAAAGGGTTACTGCTGTATCTCGAACATAAAGATTTTTTGGCGCATGAACAAGCTCGTGATTTTTTGAAATAATGAAATCATCGGCATAAAACCATGTGTCTAAAATTTTGCCACGAGTTTGTGTAGTTAATTTACCCAATCCATCAAATTTCATTTCTTTGTATGATCCAGAAATTGTGCCCATCAATAATAAATTTGCACCGTCAAAGGAATAAAAACTGGTTGTATAATCATCGCTTGGACCCATGTCAATTACGGCAATTTCTTTTATTTTATCTCCGTTATCAATATCTACTATACCAAAAAATCCAACCGGATCATAACCTGGTACGATCACAAAAAAATCATTGACATGTAGTGTGGTGGTAACCAAACCTCCTAAACGCTCCACAGTAAGTGCAATATTTTCTTTTTTACCATCACCATTAATATCTTCCTGAAGTGAATTGTAATCATTACTGTAAGAAATAATACTACTGGAAGACGCAACTGTTGAATTCGTAGAAAAAATCTGATTCGGTTCAACGGTTTCTTTCCCAACTGCACTAAGAACAAACACCACAATACTATAAGCTGACAAAATAATTATTAATCCAACAAAAGCATTTAGCAAAGTTTTTTTTGCTTTATCAGTTTTTTCTTTTTCACCACCGGAAAACATAAATGATACCCCAGCAGACAAAATCATTAAGACAAACACGATACCAACAAACTCTAGCGCCAAACGAATAAGGTTGGCAACGATAAGTCTTGGATCGGTAGCAGAAAGTCCTATTTCAGCCCCAAAAATTTTCAAAGTTTCTAGAATACCCATAAATGTTATATTTATTATGGTTGTAAAATATCTTCAGTATGACCATCGATCGAAATTAGAACATCTTGAACTGTCGGAAACTGCTTTAGCGTCTGTTTAATCTGAGCTATTATCGCCGCAGTACGACAAGATCCTCCACCATTTTTTTCCAATTCCGCAGAAAAATCAACTTTAGCTAATCCATTTTCAATAGTCAGCTTTTGAATTTTTACTCCACTATTCAAATTGGTCATATAACCAAGATTCTTTTCGTTAACCGTCAATCCATTGAACAATTCTTCCAAAGCAGCATGCGCTACAGCCAGAGTCGGTTTAATTGAGCGATCTACTGAATATACTTTGGAACAATCAGTTAAACCCGGATCAAATTTTATATTATTAAAAAATATTTTTACTGTTTGTTTTGTTGAGGCAACTGGAAAGGCGTCCCAAATAATTTCTTTTACATCTAAAAATTGTTCCAAATTCTTTTCTACAAATGGCTTCCAGGCACAATAAAAAATCGATGAACCTGCCCACCCATCAGCTGGCCCCATAGAAACAACATTATTTTTATAAGAAATCTCCTCAATACGAGCGTACGACTTATTAAAAGAATTCGCAGTAGCGGCTAGACTGAGAGTGTTTTTAATTTTTTCTTCAGTTGTTAAAATACCCGGTACAGTTGTATTTATTTTTTTAGTTAAAGCAGTTTTAAAACCCACACTGTCCATATCGGCTCCATTGCAAAAAGTTTCATTAGTATTTTTTTCTTCAAGAATATAATAAGTAATGGGAGTACTTTTTATCAGTGATTTATCAATAATAAATTCCACCTTATTACTCTCTTTCCCCCAAGGCGCTACATATATTTTGTATGTACCGGGAATCAATGTGAGCCAAGCATCGCAGGACAAATCACTATAAGAAACATCTGTCTGACAAAGAGACGTTTTCAATGTAATCTGCAAAAGTTTTGAAGTCGATCCGTCTTCCCCGCGTAGAATCCCTACAACACCTTTATCATTTTCAATCCAAGCATTTTTATCCCCTTCAAACCCAGAAAAATTACAACCATTGATTTTTAGTTTTGTCCCCACTGGACCAGAAACAATAGATAAAGAAGTAATGACCGGCTTTCCTTCTGGTTCATCAATACAGTTGATTGGTTGAACAGATCGTTGTGCGGCAAGCACTGGAATAGTCGTTTTATTTTGAACGGCGAATCGAACACCCAAACCTATTAAAATAATTCCTCCAATCGCAAGAGCGCCTAATGTAAATTTTTTTTTCATATTGAGTTATAATAAATAATAATACTATTTTATACTGTTAATTTATAAACTTGAGAGTAGCAAAAATCTGATCATATGTCTGAATTACTTGTTTTTCAATATTATTATTAAAATTAAATTTTTTAAAATATTCAGTTTCTTTTTCTATACATGAAGAGTCACAGACAGAATTTACGAAATCAAAACCAATATTTTTCCACAAATCATCAACACTGGTAAATGCACCGTGAGGAAATATCGGAAAACCAATATTTATAACTTTATCATTAGCAAACAAACTTACCTTATAATAAATATTGGACAAAACAACATCAAAGCCACCAGATTCAACAATTTTTAAGCCACATTTGCCGTCGTTTGTTTTAATTCCTTCTATTTGAAATTTTGTGTTAATACCACTGCTAAATAATATAAAGTTACTTTTTATTTCTTCCTTTTCCGTTGGCGAAAGAGTGCAATTTTGCAATGTGTTCATCTTAGCTAAAATATCAAATTGCTTTTGCAACAAACTTGGATCATCTACAAGCCGTCCGCAAGTAGAAGGACAACCACCATCTTTAAATTTTTCGTATTCATTTAATATTTCTTGTTTTGATCTGATAGAAAAATTAAATTGCTTACTGGCTATTAATTTTTCTAGGTTCGCTGGGTATTTAAATGTAAGAAAATTATTTTGAGAATTGTATGTTTTCCAATTTATAGTCTGATCTACAATCTGACTTTTTATAATTTTAAATGTTTTGAGAATTTCCGGTACTTCACCACATCTTTTGGTCTGAAAATCATTAAATTGACCGCCACCGGTCATATCACCGGCTTGCTTGCAACAACCATCACAAAGAAAAATCGCATTGTCGTTTTTTAGTATAATATTTTTTTCTTGTTTTGACTTCACTTGCGCCCATTGATCATTGGTATATTTAATTATGCTAAATATACAAAAAGATTGCGGTTGTTTAAAACTAAAACAAACAGTATCAAAATCATTTTTTGTATGTTCAACAGCATCGTAACCATCCCATGATTGAGGAAAAGTTAAAGAAAAATTTTGCGCTTCATTTTTATAAACAATATTTTGAATTGACTGCGATTGCAATGGCTGTTGTTGAATCGGATCTGGTGTTACTACTTGATTTAAAACTACTGCCCGCTGACTATAACTTATCAAGGAAACTACTACTACTAACAAAAAAATACCAAGCGCAATTATTTTTTTCATGTATTTTGTTATTTTATTTAATTCGTAATTTATAAGCGTGTTTAATCGTTTTTAGAATGGCTGGGACAAACGGATTACTCTGTACAATCGTAGGAAAAACCTGTTTTCCATCTTTCATCTTTTGTAATAAATTTGCTTGTACTAAAATTTTTAAATGTTGTGATGTTAACGGTAAAGAAATATTTAAAATCTGCGCGATGGTGCTGACAGAAAGTTTGGGTTGTTCTACTAAAATACGAAAAATTCTATAACGATTAACATCACTCAATACTTTAAAAGTTGCCGCCATACTTTTGTCAGTATCGCTAAGGATTTTAAGGTTTTTTTGAATTTCTTTTTCGCTAAACATAAATTATTATTTAACGCTTACTTAATTAAATACTTATTTAACTATTTAACTTTACCTCTCATTCACTACAATGTCAATAGGGCTTACAGAAAAAGGTGTACAACTTTTTTAAATAGTACAAAAAACCCACCAAAAGGTGGGTTTTTATTTTTATCCATACAATTGCTCTTCCGGCTCCGGCACAACCGCCACTTCCGGCTCGGATGGTGGAGTAGATTCAACTGCTTTGGTTTTTGGTCGCAGAGGTCCGGCGTCCAGCTCGATTGGTAAATTTGTAGGTGGTTCGCCGCGTTTGGCGCCGGCTTTTTGAATGAGCGGGGTCTTCACAAACGGTAATGGGAAATGCCAAATTGTCGCCAGCTCCTCAATATTTAACACATACGGAGTGGCCCCAACTTTAATTTTTCTCTTGGCAAAAGCTTGATAAAATTTATTTTTCATGGTGATGGTACGCTCTTTCGCAAAAGCATAATGAGCTGTGGTCACCTTATAGGGCACAATACCATTGCGGCTCATAATATGAAATTGATTTAAAGCACCAACAAAACCATCCATACATTTGGCCGGATTGAATACTTCTTTACGCGCGGCGTACAAAGCCCGCATTTTGGTTTTGAAACCGATACGCGCGATTTTTTCTTCAATCGATTCCACTACACTTTTCATACCGGGGCTAAGATCACTCACTTTGCCTGGCGGTGTTTCCTTGATAACACTGCCATAACTATCTTCAGACGGAGGATTTAAAATTTTAAAAAATTCTTTGGCCAGCATCATCGGAAAATCACCGATCTTATTTACAAAACTCGCTTTGTTGGATTTTTTCCCAGTGATAATGGTCTTGACCAGCTCAATACCTTTTTCTTTCCAGCTATTACCGGTTGGCTCTACTATTATTTGAAACCAAAAATTTTCACCATGTCCAATGCGAGAAAAATTTTCCAAAATAGCCGCCATCGGATCGCTAAAAACCAAATCCTTGCTAATATTATATTCAAATTCTTGATAGGTGCGAATTGGATAAGCTTCGTGTTGCGCCAAGGTAAATTCCACCCCAAACATTTCATGAGTTTCGTTGGGAAATCTTTTTGGAATCATTTCCACATAATCCTCTACCTCCGTTATTTCCGCTTCTGGATACTGCGCGTAAACTGCGGCCTCCACCAGATCTCGAAACTCCGCTTCGGTACGTACCAAAAATTGTATATATCCTTCGATTGAAATTATTTCAAAACTAAAATATTTTTGTTTTTTTCCAATCCAATATTTTTGACCGATATTGGGCGTGATTTTTGCACCGCTCAAATGCGCAAAAATTTGCTCAACGGCTTTTGGCGTCTGAATATATAGCGGCGGAATATCCACTGCCAACACCATCCACTGCCAATTTTTAATGCCCTTTTTAGTTCGATAAATCACCCATAAAATCGAACACATGTAAAAAAATATCAAAAACAAAATCACCCAACCAATGATGGCAAACAAATACATAGTCAACAAAGTTTGTGGTTGTTCAAAAAGCCAAAACCAAAAATCCAAGTTGATGGTAAAACCAAATGTTGATGAAAAACCAAATGGCTCCATAGATTATTTGTCTATGATATTATAAATTCCGCCGTAAATAATCACCAAACCAAAGGCTGTCCACCACCAGCCTTGGCCACCGGAGATGTATCCGGCCCAATAGGCGAATCCTGCCACTATGGTAGCGAGAAAAGCTATCATGTGGCGTACTGCGCTGTCATTCATATTTTACTTATTTTAACTGTCATTCCGAGCGACTAAAAGAAGCCGATGAATCCCTTTGCAATCGTCGAAAAACCAAGGGATCTCTCCGCCAGCTACGATGCTCGGTCGAAATGACAATAAACGAAACTCATTATAAGTTCTCTACGAAGTTATTATAACACAAAATTTGAAAACAAAAAACCCGCCTGCATGACAGACTGGTCTCTATATTGTCATTCCCGTGACTGATCCGGTAAAATCCACATCAACCCTAGATTCCCGCTTTTTTTCAAACCGGTCGAATGACTGGTCGCGGGAATGACAAAGTTTTATTTTTTATGAGCAGTTTGCCATTTATCTACATAGGCCAACAATGGGCTGGCTACGAAGATGGATGAGTAAGCGCCACTGGCGATACCTACTAGCAAAGCAAGAGCGAAATTTTTGATAGTGGCACCACCCAATACATAGAGGGCAACCAATGGAATCAAGGTAATCAAGGTAGTATTAATAGAACGCATCACGGTTTCATTCAACCCGACATCCACCATCTCTCTGAAACTAATATTGCGACGACGCATGAGATTTTCACGAATGCGATCATACACTACGATAGTATCCTGCACGGAATAGCCAAGCACGGTCAATAGAGCTACCACAAAACCAATATCTACTTCTACATTGCGATAATGTCCCAAGAAGGCAAATACACCAATTACAAGCAACACATCGTGCACAGCGGCAATGATAGCGGTCACGCCGTATTTCCAACTAGCCACAGGGAAAGATACACCGCGAAAAGCATAAGCAACAAAAGCAATGATGCTCAAAATTACCAAAATCACGGCGGTCACTGAACGCTGGCGTAATTGTTTACTCACAGCGGCGCCAATAGTTTGGAATTGATCTTCACGCATTTTGTTATCTTTGGTTTCAAATTTAGCGCGCAAACCTTTCAGCACTGTTTGATGATCAGCTTCCGGCAAAAAGGCGGTACGCATAATCACACCATTATTATCTGTTTTTTGAATCACGATATTTTTTTGTCCCAATTCAGCCATGGTGTTTTCGATAGACACATTATCCGGTAAAGCTTGACTGAATCTAATTTCCAACAAAGAACCGCCGGTAAAATCTATCCCTGGTTTTAGCCCCCATTGGAACAAGGATGCCAAGCTAACAATCGTCACTACCGAGCTGATGGCCAATAAATATTTAGCGTATTTAACAAAAGGAATATTCATATTATTTATTAATTACATCATCAGAAGAGCGCTCGGTGTATCCCAAGAACAATAGATTGCCTTCTTGATTAAACCATTTGAACACCAAACGCGACACGGCGCGAGTGGCAACGATGGCGGTGAATAAACTGAACAATACACCGATAGCCAAAGTAACAGCAAAGCCCTGTACAAAACCAGTACCAAACCAGACCAAGAATACACAACTGACCAAAGTGGCAATATGTCCATCACGAATAGACGGCCAACTGCGGCGGAATGATTCTTCGGAAGCGGAATGTAAATTTTTTCCAGAGCGTAATTCTTCTTTAAGACGCTCAAACACGAGCACATTTGTATCTACCGCCATACCAATCGAGAGGATAAAACCGGCGATACCGGACAATGTCATTGTAACGCCGACCAATTTGAAAGTAGCCATACTCAAAAGCGCATAAACAATCAAAGAGAATACCGACAACAAACCAGGCAAACGATAATAAATCACCATGAACAACATCACGCCCAACAAGCCAATCAAACCGGCGTGGAAACTTTTGGTCAAAGAATCAACACCCAGAGTAGCATCAACTTTTTGCTGGCTAATCAATTCAACCGGTACCGGTAAGGCGCCGGAATTCAATCTTTGCGACAACTGTTTGGCTTCCAACAAAGTAAATCCGCCAGAAATCACAGCACTACCGCTGGTAATCGCCTCGTTCACTCGTGGAATACTAATTGGTTGTCCATCCAAAAATATGGCGACCGGTTTGCCAACATTTCTGCCGGTAATATCACCAAATAATTTGGTACCATCAGCATCAAAATTCAGACTTACCTGAACCTGTCCAGTACGAGAATCTTCGGTCACTTCAGCGCGTTTCAGTTGTTTACCGGACAAACCAGTGGTTTTCCACTGTTCAGTTGGCGGCACAATATCGGCTTTTTGCTGTGTTTTGATAAACACACGCGCCACCTGATAATCTTTGATAAAATTTTCGCCTTTCTTATATATAATATGATAACCAAATTGAGTTTCTACTACATCAGAGATACTACCAACTGGTGCATCCCAAATGGCTTTTTCAAATTCAGCTACCATCTGTCCTTTGCCAAATTTACCCAAATCACCACCACTGGTTTTGGCATTTGGCTCGGTGGAGAATTGTTTGGCTAAGTCGGAAAAATTCGCCACTGTCGCCTGTTTCTTTATTTCATCAATTTTAGCTTTAGCCTCGGCTTTGGTGATGTATTGTGGGTTGTCACATTTATCGGCACCTTTGTAACAGATCAAAATATGAGAGGCATCCACTTGTTTTTCACCTTGGCGCTCAGCAATTTTTTTCACTACATTTAAACCGTCAAAACTTTTTATTATATCTTTACCGACTTCACCATCTTTATGATTTTGCGCCCAAGCATAAATTTCCGGATAAAGTTTGTTGGTAATGAAACCTAAATCACCACCGTTATTTTTACTTTTATCGTCTTGAGTATATTTAGTCACCACTCCGGCAAAATCAGCACCACTACCGGCTTCTTTCAAAGCCAATTTGGCTTGCTGGTTGGCCTGTTTATTGAAATCATCCAATTGTTTTTGTTCAGCTGTTGTCAAATCGCGTGGCGGTTCATTATTTTGTTCTTTAAATTCAAGTACTGGAGTTTCGCCAATCATTTTAATAGCCTGATTCACATCAGCGACACCTG
>JAVHSM010000056.1:0-1954 GCA_036172155.1 Candidatus Magasanikiibacteriota bacterium | reverse complement strand
CAATTCTTTCAACCTTAAGACCGGCAATTTCTCCAGCTTGCTTGGTGGCTTGACGCTGAGAATCATCAAAATAGGCAGGGACGGTAATAACGGCGCGATCAATTTTTTCACCCAAATATTTTTCAGCGTCAGTTTTGCATTTTTGCAAAATCATTGAGGAAATTTCTTGGGGTGAGTAAACTTTACCACCAATTTCGATGGCAGCCATACCATCCTTTCCAGACACAATTTTGTAGGCAACAATTTTTTGAGTCTTTTTGACTTCTTCGTCAGTAAAACGACGACCCATAAGACGTTTGACTGATGAGACAGTATTGGTTGGGTCGAGAACCATTTGACGTTTGGCGAGGTCTCCGACTAGTTTTTTAACAACTTGAACGATTGAAGGTATCGTGTTGCGACCTTCGGCACTTAAAATAACTTTAGGAACACCGCCTTCCATAACGGAAACGCAAGAGTTGGTAGTGCCTAAATCAATTCCGATTATTTTTGTGGTTGACATAATTTTATATAAATAATTAATTTTTAATTTTTAATTTAAAATTTTTATTCAATTTTCAATTTATAAATTTATAATTTTTATTGTTTCGATCAAGCTTTCGCCTCGCCGGCTGGGCCTAATTAATAATTTTTTAATAACCAATAACCAAGTTCCAAGTATTCCAAACAATTACCAATTTTTCAATTACTAATAACCAAACTGTTTGGTTATTTTGTGATTGGTTCTTGTGATTTGTTTGTTTCTTGGTTTATTGGTGATTGGTTATTTAAGTTTTTTTTGCCAACAGCAACTGTAGCAGGACGGAGACATTGACCATTAAACATATAACCTTTTTTGATAACGATAACAACCATATCATCTTCCCCTTCGACGACCACTTGACATTCCATAATGCTGGGGTCAAACTTCTGACCTTCAGCTTTAATTTCGGTTAATCCATAATTTTGAAGAGTAGTTAGAAATTTTTTGTTGGCCATTATTAAACCCTCATCTTTGAGATGATTGGCCACCAATTGATAATCATCGAGAACTTCTAAAAATCGTAAAATAATTGAGACGAGAGTGAGTGAAGCGAACGCTTCTTTTTCGCGCTCAACTCGTTTTTGAAAATTGGCATAATCAGCCAAGGAACGATTTAACTTGTCTTGCAGGTCAGTAATTTGAGGATCAATTTTGGTTGTTTTTTTCATCTTAAATTTAACGAGTAATGGTAGATAATAACTGAGCAAAATAGCCTACAATTGGGACAATTGATTGATAGTGAGTGCGAGCGGGACCAACAACACCAACAATGCCACGATGAGGGCCTGCTTCGTATGTTTGATAAATAAAACCACATGAATCGAGGTATTCCATACCGAGATCTTCACCGACTAACAGATGAATAATTTCAGTGTCATTGATATCACCAGGGAAGACACCAGCTTTGGCGATAATATCAAACCAAAAGGCGGGATTGTCTAATAACCCCAAAACAGTTTTAGTGACGTCAATATTGTAAAATTCTGGTTCTTCGAGTAAATTTGAAGCACCGAAGCTGTAAATGGCACCCTGGTCAGTAGTACACACAGCAAGTGAACGAGTGCGGTTGGCCAACTCGTGTGTAGTTTCTTTTAATAATCTTTCAAATTCATTGCGGTAGTCCCAAACTTTTTCTTTGACACCAATTTCCTCACCGATTGACATGTTTTTGGGAGTCATTAAATGACGAACATAATATTTAAGCCCCATAGAGGTGGGACTACGACCAGCTGAAAGATGACCTTTTTTTAAATAACCAAGTTGAGTCAATGACCCCATTTCATTACGAATGGTGGCAGAAGAAATACCGAGATTGTATTTGCGCTCCAAATTTTCAGAACCGACGGGAGCGGCGGTTTCGATAAATTCTTCGGCGATACATTTAAGTATCTTGATTTGTCGTTGAGTTAAATCAGCCATATTAGCAATATA
>JAVHSM010000055.1:0-9717 GCA_036172155.1 Candidatus Magasanikiibacteriota bacterium | reverse complement strand
GATTGTATATTTGGATGGACATAAGGCTATCAATACCGGCGTGGTATGGAAACAAAATCATTGGCAATTTACCAACAGCGGACCAAGTGGTGGCTATGCAGATAATTTCTCTCGGTTAAGCGATTATGTTGCAATATTGAAAGGCGGAAGACATTACCACTAATTATTTAATTTAGTTCTAACATCGTCTACGACTCGGAACAAAAATAATGGTTAAATTTAACCATTATTTTTTTATACTTTGAATGGGTGGAGGGCTGCCGTGACAGCCCTCCGGTTTCCATTCCAGACGCAATCAAGCGTCACGGTCTACCTTATTTAATTCTGCTAGTCAAAATTTTTACAATATGGTAAAATATGAATATTAAAACTTTAATAATTTATATATGTTATCTCAAATTCCAGAAAATTTAGCCAAATTAACCGGCAAAGATTTAGACAAAGAAATATTGCGTGTCGGCGTAATTGCCGAATTAGACGCGATTAGCCTCTACGAACAGCTTTCAGCCATGACACAAGACAATAATATCAAGATGGTTTTGGCCGATATCACCAGAGAAGAAAAAACTCATGTCGGTGAATTCCAAGCCTTGCTTTTGAAACTAGATCAAGAGCAAGAAAAAGAGCTAAAAAATGGCGGTGACGAGGTCGAAGAATTAACTCGTTAAATATGATAAAAGAGTCGCTAAAGGCTCTTTTTTTATTGAAATTTTTTCCTACTGTGGTTGTAATATAATATATGCCCCAAAATGTCATCACAGACGAAGAATTGGTAGTAATAGTGCGAGAAAAGGACAAAGAAAGATATGATGAGATTATCCGTCGTTATCAGTTGAAACTTTCGCATTATTTACATAAATTTATTAAAAATCCGGACGAACTTGAAGATGTGCTTCAAGAAATTTTTATTAAAACATATCGTAATCTAAACGCTTTTGATAGCGATAAGAAATTTTCATCTTGGATTTATCGTATTGCGCACAATGAAGCTCTGAATCATCTAAAAAAGTATCGTCGACAAATAATTTCGCTGGACGAACACGAAATGGATGTGGTAGATAAAAAAATGGATATCAAAGATAAGATAGATGCTAGTATAAGCAAAATAAAAATAGAAAACGCCCTATCGCAATTAAATGAGAAATACCGCGAACCACTGATTCTTTATTTTTTTGAACAAAAGTCTTATGAAGAAATTAGTGACATTTTGAGAATTCCGCGTGGTACAGTTGGGATTTTAATAATGAGGGGCAAAGAAAAACTCAAAGAGTTTTTGAACTAATTTATATGAACAAAGAAAATAACGAAATTGAAAACAAAGTAATGGGTCAAATCAAAAGCGGTCGCGTAAAGTTGCGTTCGCGTTATGTTTTTTTGGCAGAAAAATTGGGTTTAGGTAGCGCTTTTATTTTGAGCGTGCTGTTAGCAATTTTGTTTTTTAATTTAGTGTTATTTTATTTGAAAGCTTCTGACAACTTAGGTTATTTGACTCTTGGCAATAATGGATTTTTGGCATTTTTAGAATCATTTCCATATTTGTTGATAGTGAGTGTTATCGTTTTAATTTTTATTGCAAGTTTAATTATAAAACAATCTGATTTTTCTTATAAAAAACCGTTTGGCCTTATCACGATTGGTTTGGTAGTTTTTATAATTGTTGCCGGCATTATTTTAACTACTACCGATGTTGCTGAGAAAATCGAGGAAAAATCATACGAGCGACATTCAATGGGCGGATTTTTTGATGCTTTTCTTCATTTTGGTTTGGGAGAGAGAGTGCGCGGATTGTCCGGTCGGATTGTGGATATCAGCGATCAGATTATTACAGTTCAAACTCCTCGTAGTTTAAAAAAAGTTGATATAAGACATTTATCTACTCCGCTTAGTGAACCATTATCTCCTGGCTTATTTATTGTTTTTGTTGGCAAATCCGATGACGGCGTTTTTTATGCTTATCGTTTACATATAGCTAGTGAACAAGATGCTATGATGATTCGTCGTGGTGTCAATCGACGATTTGGGAATTTTAATTATAGAAAAAGTAAATAAAAATAAATATGAAGAATTTTTTTCAATGGTTTTTTATTCATAAAAAAATTTCCGGATTCATTTTAATAGTTTTAATCCTAGGCGGGTATTACGGCTATAAACAAATTAATGCCGGTAAGACAGTAACTAAATATGTTGTTTCCACGGCTCAAAAAGGTACGCTTACCACCTCTGTTTCCGGTAGTGGCCAGATCTCGGTTGTAAATCAAGTGGATGTAAAATCCAAAGCTTCCGGTGATGTTTTAAAAGTTTTGGTTGTTGATGGACAGGTAGTAAAAAATGGTCGGGTGTTGGCATATATAAATGCCAGTGATGCAATTAAGGCTGTGCGTGACGCTCAAGTAAATTTGGATAGCACAAAGCTATCATTGGAAAAATTAAAGAAACCAATTGATTCACTATCTTTGTTACAATCTCAAAATAGTTTGGACACCGCCATTCAATCAAAAAATACAGCGTTATCAAATTTAAGCAAAGCTTACGAGGATAGTTTTAACTCTATCGCTAATACTTTTTTAAATTTACCAACAATTATTAGTGATGTAAATGATTCTTTGTATGGTACGAAAATAGGCGAATCGGAGAAAGTGGTTGGAAGTAATGTTTGGAATAAAGATGCGCTTTCAAACACTTTGGTACCTGATGATGTTAGTAAATTGAGTGCACTCAAAGCTAGCGCGGAAAATGATTATTTAAACGCTCGAACGAAATATGATAAAAATTTTTCTGATTATAAATTAGCCAGTCGATATTCTGATCGTCCGACTATCGAAACTTTGTTAAATGAAACACTTGAAACTGTCAAAACAATCGCCCAAGCCACTAAGTCAGAAAGTAATTTGTACGATGCATGGGTAGATCTCCGTACCAATCAAAAGTTACCTATATTTGCTCAGGTAACAACATTTCGCACTACACTTTCCTCCGATACCGGCTTGATAAATAATAGCCTCTCAAATTTATTGAGCGTTCAAAATACTATCCAGTCTAATAAAGATACAATTATCAATGCTGACAGAACAATCGCCGAAAAAACTCAATCACTTGCCGATTTGAAAGCTGGCACTGATCCGTTGGATCTTCAGTCTCAAGAATTGTCTGTTAAACAAAAACAAAACACACTGTTGGATGCGCAACAAAAATTGGCTGATTATACTATTCGTGCTCCTTTTGATGGGGTGGTCGCCAAAGTAAGTATGAAACAAGGTGATCCGGCCTCCAACGGCACAATTGCAATAACATTGATTACTCAACAACGCACCGCGCAAATATCTTTGAACGAAGTGGACGCGGCCAAAATTAAAGTTGGACAAAAAGCAACCTTAACTTTTGATGCCATCAACGATCTGAGTTTAACTGGTGAAGTAGCTGAGATTGATACGCTGGGTACAATTTCTCAGGGTGTAGTGACATACAATGTAAAAATAGTTTTTGACACCCAAGACGATCGTGTGAAGCCGGGGATGAGCGTTTCGTCCGCTATTATTACGGCCATCAAACAAGATGTGGTGGTAGTGTCCAACTCAGCCATAAAATCAAATAATTCCGGTCAATATATAGAGGCGCCAGACGAAACAGTTGCTATGGAAAATTTAAATAATAACAGCGGTGTTGATTTAGTCAAACCAACCATACAAAAAACTGTTCAAACCGGTTTGGCCAATGATACCCAAACAGAAATTACCAACGGTCTCAAAGAAGGCGACCAAATTATTGTGCGAACTATTACCGTAAATTCCACACCAACAACCGCTTCACAAGGTCAGAGTTTATTACCAACTGGGAATAGGGCGTTGGGAGGTTCGGCCGGAAGAGCGACGGGCGGTGGTTTTAGAGGAAACTAAAACATTTACCATCAGATTATTATAATTTATGAAAATAGAGGATTTATTTCAAGAAACATTATCCGCCTTGATATCAAATAAAGTTCGTTCCGGCTTAACCATGCTTGGGATTGTAATTGGTATTGCTTCAGTTATTGCCATGGTAGCTATCGGGCAAGGATCACAAAACACGATACAATCTAGCATTCAGTCGCTTGGGTCAAATTTGATATTGGTGACTCCTGGCGCTCAGCGTGGAGTTGGTGTTCAAGTTAGTCAAGGACGAGGTAGCGCTCAAACTTTGACTCGTGAAGATGCCGAGGCTATTGCAAAAGAAATTTCTTTGGCTAAAGCAGTCGCACCCGAGCTAGCTGGTCGTTATCAAATGACGGCCAGAGGTACGAATACCAACACCTCAGTGGTTGGTGTTACCGATTCCTACCTCGATGTAAGAAATGTAGAAATTTCCGATGGAAATTTTATTACCGATCAAAATCAACTCAGTCTTTCCAAGGTAGCTGTGATAGGACCGACCGTGCGTGATGATCTGTTTGGTCTGGATTCTGCCCCAGTAGGTCAAAATATCAGAATAAAAAATATAGATTTTAAAATAATTGGCATTACCAAGGCCAAAGGCGGTACCGGTTTTGGTAGTCAAGATGATATGGTTTTTATCCCACTGACCACTGCGCAACAGTTTTTGGCGGGAAGTCAACGTGTGAGTACAATTAGTGTTCAAGCAACAGATGAAAAATCAATGACCGATATGCAACAGCAAATAAACGATCTGATTTTGAAAAGACACAATATTAGCGATCCGCAGTTGGCGGATTTTAGTACTTTAAATCAGGCGGATATCGTGGCTACGGCCTCATCCATCACTAATACATTTACAATTTTACTTGGTTCAGTGGCCGCCATTTCATTGGTTGTAGGTGGAATCGGAATTATGAATATGATGCTTACCACCGTGACTGAAAGAACGCGTGAGATTGGTTTAAGAAAAGCGATTGGTGCCAAGAAAATGGATATAAATTTGCAATTTTTGATGGAATCCATCATGCTGACTTTCATCGGCGGTGTCATCGGAGTAATTTTAGGCTGGTTGGTTTCTTACGCCGTACATCAATTCGCCGGATTAGCGACCAAAGTCTCTTTGTCATCGGTAGTTTTAGCCTTTACCGTTTCTGCCAGTATAGGGATTGTGTTTGGCTACTATCCAGCTAAAAGAGCGGCAAGTTTGAACCCGATAGAAGCTTTACGATATGAGTAATTCTTTCTGTCATTCCCACGAAAGCGGGAATCTAGAACAATATTACTTAGGTTCCCGTTTGCACGGGAATGACAATAATAAATATATTTTAATTAATTTAATTTTTGTAAAACTATGAAAAAAATATTACCGTTAATAATTACCGCTGTTGTGGCAGGGGCAGTCATGTTTTTTGTGGGAATGACTTATGGCAAAAGTGTGTCCAGTAGCACAGCTCTATCAGGTGCAGGAGCGAATCGTAATTTTCGTAATGGTGCCGGTGGTGTACGCACTGGCGGAAACAAAAATGCCGGCGGTTTCGTAAATGGCGATATCATTGCCAAAGATGAAAAAAGTATTACTGTTAATTTACAAAATGCCGGATCCAAAATAATTTTTTATTCAACTAGTACAAAAATAATGAAAGCGGCGACCGGCAACTCGGCTGATTTACAAATAGGGGAGATGGTTTCAGTCAATGGTGATACCAATCCAGATGGTAGTATCAATGCTCAGACATTACAGCTTAGAGCTCCATCTTCGACACCTGGTAGCTTTATACAGAAATAAAAAAAACAAGAAAGATCGTTTAATCACGGTCTTTTTTATTTGTCCTTCCCGCTTTCGCGGGAATAACAAAGTTTTTTAATAATTTAGAAAGTGTGATATAATATACACATGGAAAAATTACAATTTGTTTTCAACAATAAAAAACTTAGCGTCATTTTACCGGACTCAGCTGCCAAAAGTGTATGGTCTGAGATTTTTAAAATTCGCGAATACAAATCTGCCGAGATGTTGATCACCGATGCTAAGGAATCTATTTTGGATGTGGGAGCGCATGTGGGGATGTTTTCAATGTATTGCCGCGTTTTTAATCAGAATGTTCCTATCTTTGCCTTGGAGCCGGAAGATAACAATTATAAAATATTAGTAGAAAATATTAAAAATAACGAACTAAAAAAAATAAAAACTTTTCAAGTGGCTTTAGGCGAATATTCTCAGAAAATTGAACTCGTAATATCTCCTGATAGTATAAATCACAAATTGTCTTCACTTTCAATACACCAAACAAAAGAAGAATATAACAACGAAAAGCACCAATCTGTTCAAACGCACACATTGAGAGATTTTATAGACAAAGAAAAAATAAAAAAAATATCACTTTTAAAAATGGACATTGAGGGAGGGGAGTATGAAGTATTTTCTGCTTGTACAACCTATGAATTTAGACAAATCAATGCGATTGTCATGGAATATCACAACTTTGCCGATCGTCATTATCAAGAAATTGAGAATCAATTGCGTGAAAACGGTTTTGGCGTACAAATATTTCCATCAAAATTTGATAAAAAAATGGGTTTTATTTTTGCTAAAAATAAACGCGTATGATCAAACTTCACGAAGCTTGGGTAGTGGCTGTCGATATGGGCTACGGACATCAACGCGCCGCCCATCCTTTGCGTTTTTTGTCGCCCGACAACAAGGTGTTGTTGGCCAACAATTACGAGGGCATACCGGATAGCGATAATCGCATCTGGAACAATTCGCGGGTTTTTTACGAATTTTTTTCGCGCCTCAACAATATCGTGTTGGTCGGACATTTTTTGTTTGATCTGTTTATTGACGGTATGCAAAAGATTTTGCCGTTTTATCCCAAACGTGATTTATCAAAACCAAATTTTCAGAGCCGATTAAATTATTATGGCATCAAAAAAGGTTGGGGTAAAGATTTGGTGAATCATCTGAATACAAAAACTATTCCATTGATTACCACTTTTTGCGCTGTCGCCTTTATGGCCGAAGAACATGGTTTCAAAAATGATATCTATTGTGTGGTATGCGACAGCGATATTAGTCGCGCTTGGGCGCCATTTTATCCTCAGAAAAGTCGCGTTAAATATTTGGCCCCCTGTCATCGTGTGGTAAATAGATTGATTGAATATGGTATCAAGCCGGAAAATGTATTTTTGACTGGTTTTCCTTTGCCCAACGAAAATTTGGGCGGAAAAAATTTAGGAATTTTAAAAACCGATCTCGAAGAAAGAATTATAAATTTGGATCCTGGACATCGTTATCGACAAAAATATATCGGTACGGTAAAACAATTTTTAAAGGGGGTTAAAAAGACTGAAACTCACCACCACCCTCTGACACTCACTTTTGCAGTAGGTGGCGCCGGTGCACAAAGGCAGATGGCGGTCGAAATATTAACTAGTTTGCGCGCGAAACTGTTGAACAACGAGATAAATTTTAACTTGGTGGCTGGTACGCGCAATGATGTTTATTTGTATTTTAAAAATTATATAGACAAAGTAGGCTTGTCCAAGATTTTGAACAAAAATTTACATATTATTTTTTCGACAGAAAAGGAAGACTATTTTAGTCAATTTAATGAGGTTTTGCGTATCACGGATATTTTGTGGACAAAACCCAGCGAATTGGTTTTTTATACCGCTTTGGGTCTACCAATAATCATCGCACCACCCTTGGGATCACAAGAAAAGTTTAATAAAATTTGGCTCAAAACAGTGGGTGCTGGCATTAGCCAGGAGAACCCTCAATTAACTCACGAATGGTTGTTTGATTGGATAAATAGCGGATGGTTGGCCGAAGCCGCGATGTCTGGATTTTTAGATGGACGTCAATTTGGTGTACAAAACATCACCGATGTAATATTCCATGGTGTAAAAGAACCAACCAAGAATTATCAGCTTTTATAGCGATTATTAAGGTGGTTGACTTTTATAGCGTTTTGTGCTACAATATTTTGTTATCTCTTATCATTTCGACCGAGAGAAACGAATGGAGAAATCTTTTTCAGTCACTAAAAATAAAATATGAAAAAAACATTAATTTATCTATTGATTTTAGTAGGTACTATCATTGGTACTTCCGCCGCCCAAGCTAGTACAATAAATTTTTCCGGTTATACTTGGCAAGTAAAAAATGGTCTTGGCGGTCCCGGACCAAACAATTGGGGGAATGCCAGCGATCAAGTGTTTGTAGATAGCCTCGGACGCCTACATCTCACAGTTTCCAAACAAAATAATCAATGGTATTCCAGTGAAGTATATTTAAAAAATTCTCTTGGTTACGGCCAATATATTTTTGATGTTGATACGACTGTAGATAAATTGGATCCAAGTTTGGTAGCCGCGCCATTTTTGTATCAAGATGATACTCATGAAATAGATATTGAGTTTTCTTATTGGAAAAATCCAACCGGCCCAAATTTGTATTACACAGTTCAGCCGTTTGATGCGGTTGGTAATCAATCTAAAACTCCCTTCATTTTATCATCTGGCACTTCACGCCATATTATAAATTGGAAACCAACCGATATTACTTTTAGTTCTTCACAAAATAACACCAACTTGGCCAATTGGCAATATTTCGGAAAAGGTAATTTTGTGCCAGGCAACGAAAAAGTACACATCAATTTTTGGCAATATCAGGGCACGGCTCCGACCAACAATGCCAATAGTGAATTTATTATAAAGAATTTTCAGTTTGTGCCGTATTCTCAAATAGTACCTGTGGCACCGGTTGTTGTAGTTCCTGTTAGCACATTAACAAATCCTCCTGCTGTTGCTGTTTTACCGACTATCAGTACGGTAGTAGCTCCTAAACCAAAGGTGGTTTTTCCAACTGTGACTGTCCCAATCCAAAATAGAACTTTTGCCACCATCAAAACTACCGTTATTTCAGTGCCAAAAGTGGTTGCGCCAGTTAAGGTTATTTCAAACAAACATATGTTAAAACCAGTGATAATAAAATTTAAAAAAAATTTTAAAACCCAAAAAATCAGTGAAAAAAAATGTCAAAAAGTAAGGTTGACAGTTTTTTAATTTTTAGCTATACTGATAAACAGTTAAATTCCGGGGTAGCGCAGTGGTAGCGCAGTTGACTGTTAATCAATTGGTCGTGGGTCCGAATCCCACCCCCGGAGCAAAGTAGGATGAGCAGGCTCGAGAGAGCCTGTTTTTCTGTAATATTCGCCCTGTTTCAGGAGTTCGGAAGTGGCATTTAGCTTTGGTATCCATTCGGATAAAAACTGAAATGCCAAAGAATACTTTGCTTCAAAATTTTGACCCGGATTTAATTGCATACCGGCAAAAATTCGGTTTACAAGCGTTCGTTTGTCGTCAAAGGTTGATTTATGACTATGAAACAAATCAAATGCGTGGTAGGCCAATTCATGGACTTCTACGCCCACTTGGTAGTAGTTGTCTATCGTGCTTTCAAGCTTTCCCATTTCGCCTATAATTTCCTTTTTTCTCTTTGAAAACTCGCTTGATTTCGCTTGAAAATAATCGCTGGAAATTAAGCCGTCCAATTTGTCCTCATACATCTTATCAAGCCGATTTTCAATCTGCTTTAAGGCGTTTGTTAAACTTTCCCTCGTACTGGCGGAATAATCCTTTTTGTCCTCATTCTTTGCTTTCAATGCTTTTAATATCCAATCCATAACCGCCTGATCTCTCGGCTTAATTTTAAGCATTAACTCGTCCAGTTTTTCTAAAACAATTTCCTCTTTGACATAGCTTTTTCTTGTGCATGGCTTGTAGCCCTTACACCGGCCATTGGCAC
>JAVHSM010000054.1:0-32708 GCA_036172155.1 Candidatus Magasanikiibacteriota bacterium | reverse complement strand
ATTTTTGAGTGAGTTCGTGCAAATTATACTGATAATTACCTTCTTTTACCAAAAGTTCTCCGTCTTTGCTGACATCGAAAAATTGAGTATCGAACTCCAGTTTTCCAAGCTTCCAAAATTCTTTTAAATTATTTGTAGGCATCTTTGACATCCTAGAAATTATTTAACTGAATAAAAATAAATATTTTCTTATATTTCTGGTAGTTAGTATAGCACAAAAAACGGGTTTTGTCAATGTCTTTTCGCTTAAAACAAGCTATCAATGATGCTTTTAAAAAACACGGCAGGGGTACAACTATTGTACCCCTGCCGTGTTTGAGATATTATACTAAAATATTTTTATGGTCTACGATGTCCACCCGATCTTCCACCACCACCAAAACTGCGTTCGCGTGGAGGTTGCTCAATATATCCTTCTGGTTTTTCGGTCAACATTTTCATGCTGAGATTGACGCGCCCCATACTATCTACTTCTTTTACTACTACTTTGATCTTATCACCAAGCTTCATGACATCACTTGGTTTATTGGTGCGAGCCCAAGCAATATCGCTCACATGCACCATACCATCTTGACCAGGCAAAATGTTGATAAAGGCACCAAAGTCTTCCATACGAACGACTGTACCTTCGTAAATTTCACCGGCAGTCACTTCGTGAGTCAATTGCAAAATCCAATCCTTGGCTTTCTGCATACCAACACTATCGTTGGAAGTGACCAATACTTTTCCACTATCATCGATGTCGATTTGTACGCCAGTTTCAGCAATAATTTTGTTGATCATCTTGCCTCCTGGACCAATCACATCGCGAATCTTGTCCGGATTGATAACGATAGTTTCAATTCTTGGAGCATATTTGGACATTTCTTTTCTTGGCTCAGCAATAATAGTAGCCATTTTATCCAAAATTTTTAGACGAGCTTCACGAGATTGTTTGAAAGTTTGTGTGACAATTTCCCAATTTAGACCAACTGTCTTGGTATCCATCTGAATTGCTGTAATACCATCGCGAGTACCGGTAATTTTGAAATCCATACCGCCTGGACCATCTTCCACATCTTGCAAATCTGTCAAAACTTTCCAGCGGCCTTTTTCATCACTAGCTAGACCCATCGCGATACCAGCAACTGGTTTTTTGATCGGTACACCAGCATCCATGAGAGCCAAAGTAGAACCACAAGTTGATGCCATTGAACTACTACCGTTGCTTCCCAATACTTCAGACACCACACGCATCGCATATGGAAAATCCTCGGCACTTGGTAATACTGGTTCAAGAGCGCGTTCAGCCAAAGCTCCGTGACCAATGGCACGATTACCTGGGCCGCGTAACGGTCCAGTCTCGCCATAAGTAGCCGGAGTATCACTATAATGATGCATATAGCGTTTGGTACCTTCTTCTTCCATAGTATCCAAAGTCTGAACATCACCAGGAGAACCCAAGGTTACTATCGACAATACCTGAGTATCGCCGCGCTGGAACAAACCAGTACCATGAGTACGTGGCAACAAACCAACTTCAACACTCAAATCACGAATCTCAGTCAAAGAGCGTCCATCAAGACGCTGATCTTTATCCAAAATTCTCAGAGTAATATATTTTTCAACATAAGTTTTGACCCGTCCCAAAATTATTTTTTGGATATCTTCAGCAATTTCTTTTCCTTTCAAAAGTTCGGCAATAGCATCAGAGAACCGATCAATCATCGCTACCCGTTCTTGACGGCTCTTTTTTACCGAGGCAAAAATCCATTCTTCGGATTTACCGGCAATAAACACATCCACTTCTTTTTCAGTAGCGCGCAAAAGAGTTTCCTTTTCATTCAAATTAGTATTGATATCTTGTTTTACTTGGCCAACTTCAGCAGTAATTTTGGCTATAAAATCCAAAACCGGTTGCAATTGTTGTGCACCAAATTTGATACCTTCCGCTACGGCGTCGTCTGGACATTCTTTACAGCCGGCTTCTACCATGATCACACCATCGGTGTTGCCAGCGACGACGATATCAACATCACTGAGCAAACGCTCTTTTTGACTTGGATTAATTTTCCAATTTCCATCCAATCGTCCCACACGCAAACCAGCCACTTTTCCTTTCCAAGGAATTGATGAGATAGACAAAACCAAACAAGCGGCAAATAAGGCTGGAATTTGAGAATCGTTTTCACCATCATAAGACAAAGCAGTCAAAATAATCTGAGTATCGTTGCGCATTTTTTCATCAAATAAAGGACGAATAGTGCGATCTACCAAACGACCAGACAATGTCGCCTCTTCGGTAGGGCGACCTTCGCGTTTGATAAAACGACTGCCTTTGATTTTACCGGCGGCGTACAATTTTTCTTCAAAATTTACCATCAACGGGAAAAAATCAATCCCATCGCGGGTTTTTTTGCTCATCGCGACAGTGGCCATAATGACAGTGTCGCCATATTGCACTAGACACGAAGCGTCGGCTTGAAGAGCCAATTTACCTGTTTCCACGGACAGAGTTCTACCGCCCCATTCCATGGACCATTTTTTTACTGACATACATTAAGTAGTCTTTCCGAAGATGATTTTAGAGCTAGAGACCTAGAAGGTCTATGTGTCCTAAAACCATCCTCTAAATTAATTAAATTTTTAAACAATTATCATCCTGAGTAGAGCGAAGGATCCCTCTACTTCTTTAAGGGATTCTTCGTTTCACTCAGAATGACAAAACTTATTTTTTAAATTTAGGCGTAAACACCTTTGGATTATATGTTTTTGGCGCGTAAACTTTGGCATTCACCGGTCGGCTTGGACTAACCGCGCGATCGGAAATCAAAAATTTACTTTTTTCTTCACCGCCCAAATCGATAAAATCATCGGCTTCTTCACGCAATTTTCCAGAAGAGGTATTGCCAAAGGCCATCACTTCTACCTGTTTACCTTGATTTTGCAAATATTCTACCAATGGCAAATAATCACCATCGCCGGAAACCAAGATGATAGTATCCAAACTAGGAGACAAACGAATCGCATCCACCGTAATACCCACATCCCAATCAGCTTTTTTCTCACCACCATAAAAAATCTGCAATGGGCGTTCTTTGGTTTCAATACCGACATTGTAGAGAGCATCAAAAAATGGCTGTTCTTCTTTGCCCTCGGTGCTCACTACATAGGCAATGGCGCGAATAAGCTTACGACCGGCGGTCGCTTCTTTCACAATGTTGCCAAAATTCACCTTCATGTGAAAGAGATTTTTGGCGCTATAATACATGTTTTGAACATCAATAAACACCCCAACGCGTTGGTCGGGGTGTTTTAAAGGATGAGTTTTTTTATTGATTTGCATCTTCATCTAATTTTCCGGCTAGCTCAACTTCGGCATCGATGTCCTCGACATCTTTGAGAGCGGCTTCGGATTTTACTACAGCGCGAGCACCTTTAAGTTTTAATTTTTTTACCAAATTTTCATAGCTTTCAGCGTTTTCTTTCTTCAAATAACGCATCAAACGGCGACGAGCGCTAACTTTGCGTAACAAACCACGACGAGAAGAATGATCTTTTGGATGAGATTTGAGGTGGCCAATAAGCTCCTCGATCTCCGTAGTCAAAATTGCAATTTGCACTTCGCTACTACCGGTATCGCCGGCATGAGTCTGAAATTTCTTGATAACTGACTGTTTTTTCTTTATATCTAGCATACATGCATAATGATTACCGAGCCTAGTCAAGGCATGTCTTGACTGGTTCAGATCCCGACTGAGTCAGGAATATTTAAAGTAGAGTTAATATAGCTTATTTCATAGTTTTTGTCAATATACACCAACAAATCTTTATTTATAATTAGTTTTTATAATTAGTTAAGTTCACAAGACAATCTATGTACTCATTTACACATTTTTTATCTTGGCATACTGAAATTTTTTTGGTAATAGGATTTTGTTTGGTACATACGCTATAACAATTAAACCGATCCTGATTAAGTGTAGGATACTTACTTTTACAGTCCGCTATACATTTGTTCGCTTTAGAATCACAATTTTTAACGCATTGGTCTGACTTTGACTTACATTCATCAGATTCTGTTTTCAGAAAACACTTTTTCATACCATGTCCTGGTCCAAATATATCAGCCCCCCACAAATAACCAGGAAGTTTTTGACAATTTGCCTTTGGACTATTGTCACATGTGTGTGTTACAGTATTACAAGCCGCTTGACTACCACATTGGTAATTTGAAAGACATTTATCTGTAAGTAAAAAACACAATACAGTACCGTCACCACTACACACAATATTATCTCCTGTTATATTCTGAGCACTAAGTAAAGGATCAACCACGCTAGAGACTTGGCATCTCCCAACATCAAATTCACCACATTTTGATCCAAGATTTTGAGGGAATTTACACGAGTGAACAAGTGGATCGCACCATGATTCGCCTGTCTGACTAAGACAATCAGAGTTTTTTGCACACCCAGGCTTACATATAGCAACACCAGAGACAAGAGCACAATAATAGTTTGCGTCGCAAGGTGGTTTACAAACCGATGTTCCATCACTAACATTTTTGCAATTACCATTGACACAACTACTACCAGGATCTGTACAATCAGCATCAGATGTACATGATATTGTTACAGCAGTACATTTTTTATCAACACAACCACCGCTCGCACATTCTGCTTCATCAGTACAGTCTTGTCCGGCAGTTTTTTTATTATCTGGTTGTGGCTCTGTTGAATTATCCACCAACGCCTCAGTCTGCGGTAAATTTTTGAAAATTATATTAGTTATCGCGTAGGACATCGTGACTACCACCAACCCGATCATCCCAGCCTGCAAAATTTCCTTCGCCTTGGTCACATGTTCCTCGTTTCCTTGGGCAGTCATCCAACGAATTCCGGCATATAGTGTCAAACCCAAAAAAATGATTCCGACCAATGACAAACCGGTATTTATCACTTTCTGTACGATAGTTTCGATGGTTGGAGCCTTTGAATTGGTTTGATAGCCGGCACCGCCGGCGAATTCTCCGAGCTGGTATTGAGCGCTAGCCGCCTGAAAAATACCGAAAAACAATAATAACGACAAAACAGTTACAGCCAAAAAAAATTTTAAAAAATGAAACATAAAAAATAATTTATCTGCCATTATTATATCACATCTTGATTTTTCTGTAAAAATAAGATAGTATGAAGACTGCCAGTGGCCCCGTAGTTCAATGGATAGAACGAGAGCCTTCTAAGTTTTAGATCTAGGTCCGATTCCTAGCGGGGTCACCAATCTTGAAAATAAATTGTTTTCGTGATATAAATAAACGCAAGTCCCTAGCGGGGTGGCTATAGTTTAGTGGTAAAACTGCGGTTTGTGGTACCGCTATCGAGAGTTCGATTCTCTCTAGCCACCCCATTGGGGATTTTATTATGTCAAAAATCCTAATTGTCTCGATCTCGGTAGGCAACGGGCACACTCGTGCCGCAGAGGCTTTGAAAAAAGCCGTTGATTTATTTTACCCGCAAATTCAGGCCAAGCATATAGATTTTTTGAATTTCGTTGGCCTTGCTTCCAAAAAAATATTTTTTGAATCCTACGATTTGATAATAAAAAAATTGCCAACTCTTTATCGCACATTATATGATCTGTCCGATAATCAAGTTAGCGCGGAAATATTAAAAAAAATTACCGCTCTCAATCGGAAGCTGAACACCGATAAATTTCAACAATACCTAAATGAATTTTCTCCCGACGCGGTAATCTTTACTCACTTCGCTCCGGTGGAAGTATTTAATTCATTCAATAAAAATATTTTATCGGCCACGATAATTACCGATTATGAAAATCACCAGCTATGGTATACCGGTAACAACCAAAAATATTTTGTCGCTCAACCGGCTATAAAAAATCAACTCATTGAGCTTGGTGCGCAAGAAAACAACATTATCATTAGTGGTATCCCGATTGATCCTGATTTTTATAAAATACCAACCGAGGCAGAAATTTTATTTAGAAAACAACAACTTAGAATAGCCAAAAATAAAAAAATCATCGCGTTCATGCCTTGTGGGCAAGGAGAAATTGATCCAATAAAATTATCAAAAATAATTTTAAAAGAAAAAGATACGGTAATCTTGGCATTAACCGGAAAAAACAAACCATTAGCGGAGTTATACAAAGAAATAGGAAATGATAATATAAAAATAATCGGTTGGACCGACAAAATTTATGAATATTTAAATATGTCCGACTGCATTATTACCAAACCTGGTGGTCTGGCAGTAAGTGAATGCTTGGTATTAAAAAAACCAATGATCTTGATAAATCCCATCCCCGGACAAGAAGAAAAAAATATAATAAATATGGTTGGTTTGGGCGCTGGTCTAGTACTAAAAAATGAAAAAGATTGGCCGGTAATTTGGAATAACTTACAAAAAATAATTTTGCCGGATAGTCAACCAAAGATTCCCGCAACCAAAACTATTGTTGATTATATATTGACCCAAATTTAAAATCCCTCAAATAAATTGAGGGATTTTTTCTATCTTTCCATGCATTGTCACCAAATGTCATCCTGATCCGCCAAAGGCACAGAAGGATCCCTTAGTGACTAACACAAGGGATTCTTCATGGAATTTATACTCGCGAAAGCGGGTATTCAGAATGACAATTTGTTTTAATAGCAAGAACCTTGATTACAATACTGTGGCGCCAACGGTGTCACACCCCAGCCATTGCCATAATTTGGACCAACATCACCCATTGAAATTCGCACTGCGAATATCGTGATACTATATGAAGCCAGAATAATCGCCAAACCAATCACTGCTTGAAAAATAATTTTTTTGGAAGTTTCTACTTTTTCTTCATTGCCACTGGCGGTCATCCAAAGAAAACCGGCGTAAACCATCAAAGCAAAAAATATTATCCCGAGCAATTGCAAAACAATGATAATAATATCAGCTACTATCAAACGAGGATCTTTGGCGGCTCCAAAATCGGCACCTTTATTACCGGCGGCGGCATTGAGCTGTCCACCAATCTCTTGACCCAAATTTACCGCATGGACTGCCGGTACCGAAACAAATAAAATACTTGCTAAAATTAAAAATGTGGCTATTAAAAATTTACTCTTCATAAAAAACATATTTAAAAAAATATTTTTTAACCTAATTATTTGGGCGGATTGCCAGCTGGGTTGTTATCAAATGTTTTCATAAAACCACAACCCCAACCACAGTCGCCAGAACCACCGCCGGCACCGGTACCACCTGCACCGGTACCACCTGCAGAAGGACCCGTGCCTTGCGACGCGCCGCCAATGCGTGAAATCACAAAAGTAGTAATGGAAAACGCCGCCAAAGTTATCACCAAACCAATCACTGCCATCTTCACAATATCGGTAGCTTTGGTCACCTGTTCTTCATTACCGCTAGCAGTCATCCAAAGAAAACCAGCATAAACTATCAGAGCCAAAAATATCGTACCGGATAGTGAAAGCGCTACTTTGATATAACTACCAATAGTGGTGGACAATGTATATTGATCCGCATTATCGTAACCGGATTTTACCGCGACATCTTTCGCTGTATTCAAACCAATATTTGGCACCGCCAATACCAAATACGGCACAAAAATAATCGAGACAAACACCCAACTAAAAAATATTTTTTTCATAATTTCTAATGACATTATTTATATTTTGGTTGACAGCATGTTTCATCTGACGCACAGGCCGAGTCTGGTGCGTATGCGGAAATTTCTGTATTACATATCCCTAGGTTGGACTTTAGTATACAAGTTCCTTTCTCATCCGCACAACTTACTCCACTTCCTGTCTTAGCTGAGCTTGATGTCAACCTATCTGTCACAAACGCCGTTATCGCGTACGCCCCCAAAGTAATTATCAGACCGATCACCGCTTGCGTCGCGATACTTTTGGCCGAAGTCACCTTTTCTTCATTGCCACTGGCGGTCATCCACAAAATACCGGCATAAATTATTAAAATTAAAAAAATTGTTCCCACCAATGACAAAATCCCGTTGATAATCTTCGTCACCGATGGAGTCAAGTCGGAAGTGAGACCGGTGGGATTGCCGGCTGAACTTAGTTTTCCTGAAATACTGTTGGATAAGTCCGCGGTAAACTGAGCCGAAACGACGATAGGAAAAAGAAAAAAAAATAGCAAAAAAGAAAATACCAATATTTTTTTTATAATTTTCATACACCACCACTTAATTTCCCTGTCACAAAGGCCGTGATCGCATACGCTCCCAAAGTAATTGCCAAGCCAATAATCGTCTGTGTGACGATTGTTTTGGCTTTGGTCACCTGTTCTTCATTGCCACTGGCGGTCATCCAAAGGATACCGGCGTAAACAGTCAGAACCAAAAAAATAGTACCAACCAGTGACAGCGCCGCAGTAATCACTGAACTTATTGTGAAAGCAAAATTGCCTTCCAGCCCGGTACCGCCGGCCACGGCGTCTAATTTACCAGTAGCGGCACCCAGTTGCGCCGAGGCGGATAGCGGTAGGATCAAAAAAAATGTTAATAGTATAAAAATAAATATTTTGGTCATAATATAATTTATTTATCAAAAACAACATGTGCCATTATTAGGACAGGCTGAAAATTTTGTTTTGTTTTTTCCAGATGCACAAGTAGACGGTTGTTGACATTTACCACCCGGATTATTGTATGTGCATAGCGGTTGACACTCTCCTCCAGCAGAAGGGCACGCCGCTCCTGCCACAATCCCATTCTCCACACATTTCCAATTTCCATCTCCACCAGTTAGAATAACCTTGCCGTCCGACCACTTTTCATTTTGTATAGTACATTTTTCTTTGGCGGTTTTGGTAGCTACCGCCGCGCTGGAATCCGCATCCTTGCTTCCGCTATTGGCAGTTTTTGTTCCTGAAGTTCCACCAGCACCTTTGCTTACTCCCAAACTTGTAAACACAAAATTTGTAAGTGCGTAGGCGCCACTGACTATCACCAGCCCGATAATCGCCGCCTGCATAATATCTTTGGCTTTGGTTACTTCATCTGAACTTCCCATCGCTTTCATCCACACCAAACCAGCATAAAGCATCAAAACAAAAAATATCACACCAATCAACGACAAACCGGCTTTGACTATTTTGGCGGCCAAGTCTGGCAGTGTACTGGCTCCTCCAATATTCGCCTTCAATCCGGCGGCGGCGGCGGCGGCGCCAAGCCCGTAGTCACTGGTCTTTTCCGGAGCGGCACTGGCGACAAAAAACGGAAAAAGACTGACAAATACAATAAAGAAAAATAAAATTTTCAATTTCATAAAGTTGGGATAGAAATCTTTACTTCAACTATCATCCCAAGCGAAACAAAGGGATTCTTCGCTTTGCTCAGAATGACAGTTGGCAACTACTTCTTTCCTAATTTAGCCACCGTCACTCTCTAACATAGAGAGTGACGCGTCCATTTTCATGATTTTGTCGACGAAATGAACGCGCCTAAACTCCCTATATAATAACTTAATTTAATTTTACGGTGTAGGAATAGAATTTGCTGTTGCAGTAATTAATGAGTCAATTACAAATGAAGCCAACGCATAGGCTGACAAAATAATAGCCAAGCCGATAACGCCTGAGAATATCCATTTTTTGGCTTCTCCCACTTGTTCTTCATTACCGCCGGCAGTCATCCATTTGAAACCGCCGACCAATACGATAACCACCGCTACGATACCAAGTAAGCCCATGGCTACTTTGATAATACTAGCGATTGTGGTTCGAATATCTGTACTTCCCAAACCAATTGCTCCGCCGTAACTAAGACCTAATGTTTCTTTGGTGATTGGTCCGGAAGGAGGGGCAGCCTGCACCATCACTGGCGCAACTACTGCAAATCCCAAAACCAATACGGTTGTCAAAGACAAGATCGTTGCAAAAATTTTTTTCATAATGTCACCTCCTCTCGAATTTGTTTTTTCATGTAATTATTATATCACATTGTTATTTTTTACGCTATCACTTGTTGATGGTTATCAAATTCATAATATTAGTCAATATCATATAGCTCGCCACTGTGATCACCACACCCAACACCGCCCAGAGCATTGTCTGTGAACCGGCTTTTACTTTTTCCGGATTACCAGCCGACAACAACCAAGTGCCGGCACCCCACACTACCATCAAAAGCGCTAACGCTCCCATCACACCCATTAGGCCTTTGATTACCGTGCCAATAACCACTCTAACATCGGTACCAATATTGATTGGATTTTTTAATTTTACTTCTTCCGGACCTACCGAGGCGGCCATTGCTTGCCCCGAAAACATAAACGACCAAACGATTGTCAATAAAAAAATAAAATTAATTTTTTTCAAATTCCTCATATATTTAATATTTGGGTAAAGACAAATTTGACAATCATAAAGCTGGCCAAAGTCGCAATCAATCCAAAAGTAGTCCAAATAATAATAGTTTTGGATTTTTCCACACTTTCACTTTTACCCGACGAAGTCATCCACAAAAACCCAGCCCAAACATACAAAGCCATAGTAAACGCGCCGATTGGATACAACAAAAAAGAAATGGCTTTGCCGATTAGTTGGATGATACCAGCTTTGCCAGTGAGAAAACCTGCAGGATTAAGATCTTTGGCTTTCTCTTTTAATAATTTTATTTCTACGTCACTCAAACCAGTAAGACAACTCCCATCATTCTTTATTGAACACCCTGTACTTGAACATTTTTTCTTAGCTTCAGAATAAAAATTATATATATCACAAACTTTGTCACAAGTACAAGCAAAAATACCTATTTCTTTTGTCCCAAGCGGACATCCATCTGAAGATATTGACGGGTTTAAAATTCCACATTCTTTTTGGCAATAGTCAGACGCTTCGATTGGTGATGAAAAATCATCCTTACAAGTTCCTCCACTTTTTTTTGAACAGTCACAATACATCCCAATTGCATTTTTCTTATTATCAATAATTGCTTGTGCACTTTCTTTATCTTTTTTAATTTGTGCTTGTTTTTGAGCCTCTAAGAGAGCTTGGTTAGCCTGTTCTTCAATCTTTTTTAAGGCTTCAACCGGTTCCATGTATTTTAAACCACCACTTGTTATAGCCAACTTACATTTGTCAAAGCTATCATATTTAAAATTTTTAACACAATTGAAACTATCCAGATTTTTGTCTCCTGTGTCTTTAAAACAAGTAAAAACGTCATATTCGTTTCCAGCTACACAACTATACCAATCGGCCGCCAATACTTTTGAAAAAGGGACCAGTGTGAACACTGAACCAATAAAAAACAAAATTAAAATTTTAAATATTTTTATATTCATATCTTATTGTAATAATTTATATGCTGCATCCAAATGCAGAAGTTCTCCTGCAAAACTTACTAACATATACCCCCCAAATGCCACCACCAACCCAATCACCGCGTTGATCATCGCGCCGGTACCTTGTTTTACTTTTTCTGGATTACCTTGGGAGATTATCAACATAAAACCACCATAAACAAACGCCCCCAAAGCAAGCGCTCCAATAATGCCAAATAAATAATCTACCAAATCCAACATCAAACTTACCAATACGGTAATATCAGCACAACTCTGCCACTCCGAAATTTTTCCAGCTTTTCCACATTCGGCTATCAAACTACTAAGAGTGCTGGGGGCAGAGGGTTTTTCCTTTGCTGCCCCACCACCTGAACTACTTCCGGCAGTAGCGGCTGTGTCTGACTTTTTTTTAAATTCATCCGCCCATTTTACTTTTAAAGCATCACACGCCGCCGGAGTTGCCGGTGTGGCCCTCCAACACTCAACATTAATATTTTTTTGTTGTTCCGGTGTTAATATTTTGGAATTGATGTAACAATCACCAGCTTTATGTTTTTTACTAGGCTCTTCTGCCGTATAACAAGCCCCAGCAAGAATTTTATCTTTTTTGGCCGCCAAATTTGCCGGCTTGATTTTGGATAAATCGGTGGCGCAAAAACAATCAGCTCCATCCGCCGATACTTTGGTTACTCCCGCCAACATCAAAACTAAACAAGCAATACCAATAAATAATTTTTTGAATGTTTGAGAACTCATAATGTCTGATTTATTTTAGCCGCGCCGCGATTTAAAATACTCTGCTGCCATTCTCCGGCTTTATTTGGATCCGGTATTGGTAACAACCACTCACCGATCATATCCTGTACCGCTTTGAGCGCGCCGGCGTAATCTCGTCCGTGATACCAGTTTTGGGCTATCAGTATTTGATCTACAAATGGTTGCAGATCCGGTTTGGTTTTTTGGTCGGCTACATAGGCGCGCATCGCCGTTGGTCGACCGGTCTTATCCAAATAATCTTTGGTCGCTTTGGAATGAGTCAAAAAATCTATCAACCCCCAGGCTTCATTTTGGTGTTTGGATTTGGCGGTTACCGACTGAATCCAATAACTGGCGACATTTACTGGACTATCCGGATTGAGCTGAAACAGTGGTATCAGACGAAAATCAAATTGGGGAGCGCGTGCTTTTATCACTGAATAATCATAACTATACCCAAAATAAAAACCGGTCTTGCTGTTGATAAAAGATGAAAGGGCATCACCCTCTTCGGCTGACCAAGCATAAGTGTCGCGGCTTGGATTGGCAAAATCCGTATAAAAATCCATTATCTGCCCAGATTGTTCCGCATTTAGATTAAACACTGCTTGACCGGTATGGTCAATATAATTGACATTGCTTTGGTTAAATAAAATATACAAAAGGTCATCACTGCCAGGGATATTGTTGCCCGTACCCAAAGAGGCGCCGGACTGAATTATTTTGCCGGTTTTTTTATCATATTTGGTAATTTTTTTGACCGCTGCTTGAAATTCTTCCCAAGTGGTGGGCGGTTCAGCTACTCCGGATTTATCCAACAGATCCTTGTTATAATAAATCGCCATCATATCCATTGATAGAGGGAGACCATAAATTTCACCTTTGCGTGTCACATCATCTCGCACCGCTTTGACATATTCCCGATCAAGTTGTGCCAAAGTCACCAAAGAACGCGGTGAGGTGTTCACCAAAGTATTGGTACCAAGAGTGGTTTTTTCGATGATGACCGTAGTGTCCGGCACACTGACCGGCATTGGCACCAATTTGGTCAAAAATTCCCCAAGTCGACGATTTTGTACGGAAATAATATCCGGACCTTTGTCCTCGGCCAAGGCTTCCACCAAACGCGGATACAATTCTTCCGGGCGTAACTGGCGTAAATTGACCGTAATATATGGACGCATCGCTCTAAAAGTATTTATTTCTTTTTGCAAAACATCCACATTATCAAATACCGTCCAATATTCCAAAACTACCGGCTTAGTAGCCTGTACTTGCGCTTTACTCATTCCTTTACAACCAAAACCGGCCGTTGTTAAAAAAACTAATAAAGAAAATATTAAAATTAGTTTAGACAATTTCATAGGAATATTATTTGGCTGTCATCCTGAACGCAATGAAGGATCCCTTTACATAAGTTTAACCACTAAATTAAGGGATTCTTCGCTTTGCTCAGAATGACAACTGGTGAAACTCACTATGAGTTTACAATAACAATATTATATCACACTCTTTAAATATTTCCTAAAATCATCTTTCAATTTTGGATCGCGCAAAGCAAACTCCACATTGGCACGCAAATATCCCAACTTTGAACCGGTGTCGTGATAAGTACCATCCACCTGACAAGCATAAATTGGGCGTTTTTTCAGTAATTTAAATATGGCATCCACCAACCACAGTTCGCCACTTTTTCCCAATTTTGTTTTTTCCAATGCAGGAAAAATATCCGGAGTCAACACAAACCCGCCCAAACTGGCGATGCGAGAGGGCGCGGCTTTTGGCCCAGGTTTTTCAACAATATTTTTTACTTGGATTACTCCTTTTTCAACTTCTATACCATCAATTATTCCATATTTTTCTGTCCCACTATCGTCTACTTTATATCCTGTAACAACCGGATCGCCATATTTTTCATATACTTCAATCAGTTGTTGCAACTGAGATTTTTTGGGTGTATAAAAAAACTCATCTCCCCACATCACCGCGAAAGGTTCGTCACCAACAATGTCTTTGGCACACAAAATCGGAGTCCCGTTGCCATACGGCCCTTTTTGACGAATAAAAATAAAATTGGCCATATCCGCGATTTTTTTCACTCTCTCAGCCATTTCATTTTTCTTTTGCTTCTTCAACCAATTGACCAATTCATAGTTAGGACTAAAATGATCCTCTACCGCGCGCTTGCTCGGGCCAGTCACCATAATAATATCCGTAATACCGGCTCGTACCGCATCTTCTACCACATATTGAATAATTGGTTTATCCACCACCGGCAACATCTCTTTTGGTTGAGCTTTGGTAGCCGGCAAAAATCTAGTACCGAGACCGGCAACCGGTATCACTAATTTGCGAATTTTTTGTGACATATTTTTATAATAATTTAAAAACATTTTGTATGTCATCCTGAGCAAAGCGAAGGATCCCTTTACATAAATTCCATCACTAAATTAAGGGATTCTTCACTTTGCTCAGAATGACAACTGATGAAACTCATTATAATTTTTTTATTAAAACAAGTATACCAAACCCACCAAAATTAGCAATCACACTACTGCGCTTCTTCCCACGAAATCAAATTATACCGCGATCCAACTGGAAACCCAACCGGCGGTCCATAAGTGAGATTAGCATCATAGGTCGAAATAGTGTTTTTGTAGCCGGATACCACCGATCCGCCTCCCGACACCCAACTCCAAGTCCATAAACCACTAGAGATCACCGACCCATAAATAGTCAAACTGGTTTTGGTATTTCCAGGATAATAATATCTTTTGGCCGATCCGTTTTGCGCCAACAGTGCCGCATCCACTTCCAAAGTATTAAGAGAATCGTGTGGAATCAAAATATTTTGTTCGGCGATCAATCCCAAAACATTGGTACCGTCTTTGGCTAGATATGTTAAATTACCATTGATTATTATCGATTTACCGACCGCTGTCCCGACCGTAGCCCTGCCCTTTACAATACCATCCACCCAGACATTATCTTCTACAAAAATAAAACCATTGGTCGGCATTGCATAGGTGGCGGCTGTCCCCAAAGTAGCAATATCAATACACGGCCAAAAATACTTATTACTGTTTACATCTTGTCCTTTGTAACAATTGGTCGTATTCACTTTGTAGGCTTTCAGAGTGCCGTCATTCAAAAATTGTAGTCGCCAACCCTGTTGCCCGGAAGACGACAGATAAATACCGCCGGTTTCTTGAGCACCGGTTTTTATTTCTGCCAATTTGGCCGTGACCGCGGAAAAATCTTGCGCCGGCATCGGAAAACTCCAATAACTGGTCGAACCGCCTTGCCCCCAGATTCCGGGCTTGGCCACATTGCCACAACCATGAAAAGTTTTACAGATATAGGTAGGCACGGCCGAAGTGAGTGGCGCGTCCGTAGTGCCGTCAAACCGAATTCCGCCGTTGGCGTGAAATTTTCCATGGATTACTTCACTGTCTCCAATCCAAACATCGGTGTTAGTCAAAAAAGCAAAGTCGGTCAACGCCGGAAAGCCCAACCGCACTTTTATGGCGCGCTTACTTTCCGGTTGGCTATCTAGCCAGCCAGTTGATTGAATTGTTACCAAGGTTGAGCCAAATGGCGGCGCGGTAATATCCAAAGAATAATGACCGATAATATTTCCATCTTTGTCTTTAAAATCATGCAAATACGGTCCAGCGACTCCGGTGCCATCTTGATAGTCCGTATTGTCATGCGCCAAATGCCAACGATAATAATTTATCCCCGCTTCGGCTACTTGAAATGCCCACTCGCGCGAATGTTTGTGGCTGGATGCGCTGTTTTCGGAAATAGCATAACCAGCTACCCCAATCACAATTAGTGTGAGGGTGATAGATCCAAATACCATCACAAACAAAAGAATACTACCCTGTTCATTTTTTAAAAATAATTTTGAAAAAATTTTTTTCATTTAATTAGTTTTCAAATTCCTAATTGCTGTTTTGGCTTCAATACTAAATGGTGCTGGTGTGACATTGGGTTTTTCATCCAACATTAATTTGATGCCAACCATTTTGACATCGGGAATATTGATAGGATAGGTCAGCGGAATATCTGTAACGCCGGTATAATTTTGGTTGTAATAATAAAAAACCGGCGTAGTAGTATTGGCAACATCATGAGCAATTTCTTCGATTGTCTCATTAACAGAATTGTAGGTCAAAGGATTACCGGCAGGAATTATAATTCCTCGTTTAAGCGTTCTACTATCCAAAAAATAACGCACTCGTTCGCGCAAAGCATTTAGGTTTGTATCAGTATAAAAAATTATCTGTTGGCTCTCTGCTGTTTGTACGGGATAAGCACCAACACTGGAATAAGTAGCGCGTCGAATATTACTCAAAAACTCTTGTACCACTTTACGACCCTCGTTTTGGGTTTTTAATTGTTCAAAAATTACATCTTTGCCATGATTGCCCCAAACCATCAAGGCCATCACACCTACAATTAATAATAAAAAAGCCGCCATCGCCATTAGCGTTTCAATTATTGTCATCCCTTTTTTATTATCAAATTTATTAAACATAGTTTTTGTTATCACCCTGCTCTGTCATTCCCGCGAAAGCGGGAATCTGTTTAAAACATCCTGGATTCCCGCTTTCGCGGGAATGACAATTTTTATTATTTAGCACCAACGACCTAAAGTGGCGACATATTTACTTCCATGTCGGTACTACCGCTGACATCCACCGAATCATTGTTGGTAGTATAGCCATCTCGACTGACATTAAGAGTATAAGTAGTCGCCGCCAAACCACCAAAAAAAGCTTGCCCGGGTGGTGTGCAGTTGTTGGTATAGGTAAAGGCAACCTCCGACAATTGTGGAGTATAGCGATTGTTGGCCGTTGATAAAAACACCCGATATCTCAAATATCTATTTCCATTTAAACCGGAAAAAATAACGGTATTAGTAGCTGTATAATAAGTAGAAGACACACCGTTTGGACCAAGAAAATTCCACACCGTAGGACTACTGCTATTGTTAGCCGCAATTTGAAACATTATGGAATTACTACCGGTTTGTGCCCGCTGAGCGATCGGTTCCCAAATAATATTTTGAAAAGTAACACCACTACCCATATCAAAAGTGGATGATTCCAAATAACCACTAATAGCGTAATAATTACCGGATTTTTTTAATTTTAAATCACCAACCGATGAAAGGCCGGATAGGTTGCTGTCATCCAAAAAATATTTACTCTCATTAACAAACGCCGACTGTCCACTTCCACCAGACCAATCGGTTTGACGCACATATCCCAAACCGGTTTGCAAACTTTCATCATATCCGGTAGCCGTGAGATGCACGACAGCATCCGAAAGTGGCAAACCAGTACCGGCATCTTTTATTTTTACCAACAAAGAATTAGTAGTATGCGGTTTTAAAATTAAAGACATATTTTGCGTCGCTCCCGGATTCAATTTGAATGGTATCATCGGCATGGAACCGGCCAGATCATACGCTGTACCGGAAACATTGATATCATAGGTATCCCATTCCAAACTATCAAAATTATAATTTCCGGAAGCCAAAGAAAAATTCTGCGCCACTTTATAGACATTCGGATTTACGCCCAAAACTTTGGTGCCGTTCAGATTGGCAGTCGGACCAGCCAGAGAAACACAGCTTGGGTTTATTGAAGAAACATTTAACGAACCAAGTTTGTCAATACTAAAACTAATATTAGTAACGGCTTGACTAACTACATTAGATGGCGGTTTGAGCGGATTGGGATTTTGCGGCGAGGAAATTATAGTTGACTCGCTGGAATACCCATTTTTACTGACAGTAATATTGTAACTCAGCGTGCCGGTGGGCGCATCCACTATATTTAACATACCATTATTGTTGGTCACATCATCAATCACCAAATTTGGTGTCTGGGCGGTATTGACTATGTGAACATTTGCACCCACTATCGACAGACCATTCGCATCAAACACATTTATAAATAACGCGCCATTTTTACTGGCTCCTTCCAAATTTTTTGGGGCAACAAATGTGCTCAAAACCACCGGATCAAGCTGAGTGCAGTTGGCGCAAATTGCCGCTATCTCGACTAGTTTGTAATCCGCCGGTGCAGTGTCATTTGGAGAACCACCCACTGTGCCGTCAAACGGATCATCAACATTGCGCACGACCGTAGTAAGATTGATAAACACTCCGTTGCGTATTACAGTTTCGGTATGTTGCAAGAGTCCAATTGGAATGCCATTTAGTATCCCCACACTTTCAAAAGGCAGGTTGCGCACAATTTCCAATTTTTCACTGAGCACTTCTGTTTCCAAAATTTTCAGACGAGATTGATAAACAATTTTGAACACCAAACTGGTGGTACCATAAATCCCCACCGCGAATAACAAAAAAATAGCCGTGGCCACCATGACTTCAAGTAATGTAAAACCTTTTTGATCTCCCAAATTTTTCATGATGATATTATACCAGAAAAAACGCTTGAAGAAAAATTTTATATATTATTTTTTTATAAAATATTTTTTCCTATTATACACAGGGTATAATATTGTAAATGTGGTATAATGTAAGTATTGTCATTCCCGCGAAGCTTGCCCCCACTTTCGTGAGGACAAGCTTCGCGGGAATGACAGATTGATTATGTCTCGAATGCAACGCCATTATCAAAAACGACCGAGCCGAGAAAAAGCGTCGGTAAATTTTAATCCAGAAGTCAGTCATGGACTACTGGCGATTTTGTTATTCATTATTGTTGGACTGTCGGTGTTAAGCTTCTTTTCTATGGCTGGAGTAGCGGGAATTTTTATTGATTCCATACTGGCGATGATTTTTGGACAAGTACGTTATGTCTTCCCAATTGTTTTGATTATTATCGCCGCCTTATTAATCAAAGATTTGGAATACAACTACCGCCATACCCACACCTTTGGCGCAATTTTATTTTTTTTAAGTTTCAACGGACTGGTACATATTCAAAAACCATTTATTGAACTTTACAGCCAAGCGGTTCAAGGATACGGTGGTGGGTTTTTTGGTCTGGTGTTGGCATGGCCTCTACTTAAATATGTCGGATATTGGGGTGGTCTCCTAATTCTACTTGGTTTGTTGCTTGTCTCGATAATTTTCTTGTTTAATACCACACTGGCGCAAATGGTAGAAATCAATAAACAGTTTTTCTTGATGTTGGGATGGCTCGGAAAAAGAATAATCACTTTTTTTGCCGGATTTAAAAAAACTACTGCTACCGAACCGGTTAAATTCAGTATTAAAGGTGATTATGATCCAAACATGCCTGTTGAAAACAATACCAATGAAGAAGATATAGAACAAGAAGAGAGAAAGTTTAACAAAAAAAATATTGTAGAGGATGAAGATGAAACCGAAGATGGGTCGGATAAAAAACAGAAAGAAAAAGAACTGGCTATTAAAGAAGAAATTATTATTGAAAAACCGGACTTTACCGACTATAAATTACCGCCGGTAGATTTGTTGTTTACTTCCAAAAGCAAACCGACTTCCGGCGATATCAAAGGCAATGCCGAAACCATCAAAGATACTTTCAAAAATTTTGGCATCGAAGTAGATATGGGCGAAGTGCGCGTCGGTCCGACTGTCACTCAATATTCTCTCAAACCAGCCAAAGGTATCAAACTCACTCGTATCACTACTCTCTGCAATGATTTGTCGTTAGCCCTAGCCGCTCATCCGATCCGCATTGAAGCACCAATTCCGGGGCAATCATTGGTTGGTATTGAAGTGCCAAACGAAAAGGTGGCTATGGTCACATTAAAAGAATTATTGGAAAGCAAAGAATTTAAAGACCGCCCCCACAATATGCATATCGCTCTGGGCAAAGATGTGGCTGGAAAAGTTTGGTTTGCGGACTTGCTCAAAATGCCTCATCTTTTGATCGCCGGTGCGACCGGTTCCGGAAAAACTGTTTGTATAAATACTGTTATTTTAAGTTTGCTTTACCAAAATTCTCCGGAAATTTTACGCTTTATTTTTGTGGATCCAAAACGTGTGGAATTAACTTTATATAATGGTATCCCCCATTTGCTCACTCCGGTAATTACCGACGCCGCCAAAACTGTGAACGCTTTGCGCTGGACTATCGGTGAAATGGAAAGACGTTTTGAAATGTTGGCCAATGCCGGTCGCCGCGATATTCAATCATACAACAAAGCCGCCACTGAAAAATTACCATACATTGTATTTGTGATCGATGAACTGGCCGACCTGATGGCGATGGCCGCCAGCGAAGTGGAGGCCGGAATCATCCGTATCGCCCAGATGGCGCGTGCGGTTGGTATTCATCTCATCGTCGCCACTCAGCGTCCAAGTGTAGAGGTTATCACCGGTTTGATGAAAGCCAATATTCCGGCTCGCATTGCTTTTTCGGTTGCTTCGTTAGTGGACTCTCGCACTATTTTAGATTGCCAAGGTGCGGAAAAATTATTAGGCCGAGGTGATATGTTATTTTTAACTTCCGATCTTTCCAAGCCAAAACGTGTACAAGGTGCGTTTATTTCCGAAGAAGAAATGAAACGAGTAGTGGACAATATCAAAGGAGATGAACCACCACAGTATGATGATTCAGTAGTATCCAAAAACCCTGGCAGTAATGGTGGCACAGTCAATTTATTTGGTGGTGCCAGTGATGATCAGGATTCGCTTTTTGAAGAAGCCCGCAGAGTGGTAGTAGAATCAGGTAAAGCCAGTGCATCACTATTACAACGACGTCTAAAAGTTGGCTACGCGCGCGCCGCTCGTTTGCTTGACGAAATGGAGGAAGCTGGTATAGTAGGACCAGCTGATGGCGCCAAACCACGCGATGTTTTTACCGAACATTTGTCTGCACCAGGCGGTATCATCCGTCCTCCGGCTGAACCAGAACTTTCCGATGAAGAACAAACTTTGGATCTAGGCGGCACAGTATTTAATGAAGAAAATAAAATAGATCATTAAATATTATGACAATTTTCTGCTATAAAAAAATTGACACTGCCAAACATCTTGGCTGTGAAATCAAAGAGGCGCGTGAAAAAAAACAAATGTCTCTGGATGAGGTGTCCAAAAAAACTCGCATCCCTTTAAAATATTTATCAGCGCTTGAAGCCAATCGCTTTTTTGAACTACCAAAAGCGCACGCTCATCGACAGGCCTATCTGCGTGAACTTTGTACTTTATATAATTTAGATTTTAAAACAACCTTTTATAAATTTCGCTGTGAAGGAGGATCAAAATTTTTATCACTTATTTATCCACAAAAAATAAAACGGTTTAAATCTGATTCTTTTTCAATTTTCGCGCGCAATCTTGCCTTAATCAGTTTTGTTTTATTTTTTATAGTTTATTTGGGATGGCAAATTCACGGCATTATCACCCCGCCAAAATTACTCGTCTATTCTCCATTAGAAGGACAGATTTCCAACCGAGCCGAAACCGATATTCAGGGTGAAACCGACAAAGAAAGTCAGTTGGAGGCCAATGGCACCGAAATCAAGGTCAACGAACAAGGAAAATTCAGCGGCACTATTTTATTATCCAACGGTGTGAATACAATCACCTTGTCGACTACCAAAAAACATGGTAAAACTACTACTGTCACTCGCCATGTAGTTGTATCCATCAAAGAACCGGCCAAAGTAAGTATAAAATAAGAAGTTGAGAAATGTGACTATTTAGCCATAATTCTTAATTCCTTAAACACCAACTATGGCAAAACAACAAAGCGAGGAGATAAAACAAAAACTCAAAGCCGCCGCCAGCGCGATTGAACAGATCAAGAGCAAATTTGGCGAAGGAGCTATCATGACTTTTGGCGAAGCCAAAACCATGCAGGTGGATGCGGTGTCGACTGGATGTCTTTCGGTAGATATTGCTTTAGGAGTAAGAGGTGTACCACGCGGTCGTGTGATTGAAATTTATGGACCAGAAAGTTCCGGTAAAACAACTTTGGCTCAACATATCGTGGCAGAAGTGCAAAAACTTGGTGGTATTGCCGCGTTTGTGGATGCCGAACATGCTCTTGACCCAGATTATGCTAAAAAAATCGGAGTAAAAATTGATGAGCTTTTGATTTCTCAACCGGATACCGGCGAACAGGCTTTGGACATTGTAGAAACTTTGGTACGATCCAATGCCGTGGATGTGATAGTGATCGACTCTGTGGCTGCCCTTGTACCAAAAGCGGAAATCGAAGGTGATATGGGCGATTCACATATGGGCTTGCACGCTCGTCTGATGAGTCAGGCTCTGCGCAAATTAACCGCCATTATTTCCAAATCCAAAACCGTCGTGATCTTCATTAACCAAACTCGTATGAAGATCGGCATCGTGTTTGGTAATCCTGAAACCACTACCGGTGGTATGGCACTAAAATTTTATTCCTCCGTGCGTATCGAAGTTCGCCGCGCCGCTCAAATCAAACAGGGCGATAAAATTATTGGCAACCGCGTAAAAGTAAAAGTAGTAAAAAATAAAGTGGCCGCGCCATTCCGCACTTGTGAATTTGATATCATGTACAATGAGGGTATTTCCGTATCAGGCGATGCGTTGGACGCCGCGATTTTGTATAAAATAATCGAAAAACGCGGTACTACTTATAGTTTTGGTGAAGAAAAATTGGGAGTAGGACGAGAGGCCGCCAAAAGATACCTCAAAGATAATCCACAACTTATCAAACGGATAACCAAAGATGTCTGGGAAGCAGTAGAAAAAGGCGAAGCACCGGAAGAGGAAGAGGTGGCAAAAGAAAAAGAAGGCGACGAGGTACCACTACCTCCGCCACCACCAGACGAAGAATAAACACCATTTCCCCCGATCACATCGGGGGAATTTGTTTCATGTGGATAACCTATACCAAGTTAGTATAATTTAGTTACAAATTACATTGACCGCATTCATTAAAAATAGTATCATACCAGTATCATTTCAACTCCTTCGACTTCGCTCAGAATAAACTCCGGCGAGCGGACAGTGTGTCACCGTAGCTTTAGCGAAGGCACAGAAATCTACCACTACTTGTCATTCCGAACGAAGCCGAGGAATCCCTTAAACATAATTTTTAAATAAATTAATCATTTTATGTCCAACCCAATCAACACCTACAACAAACTGCCGACTATTGGAAATACCGTCGCCAACTTTGAACTCAACAGCTACCAAAACGGAAAATTGGGCAAAGTAAAATCATCCGAATACCGCGGCCAGTGGCTAATCCTTTTCTTTTATCCGGCTGACTTCACTTTTATCTGCCCGACTGAACTCGAAGAAATGGCCGATCAGTATGACGAATTTAAAAAACTAAATACCGAAATTATCAGTGTTAGCACCGACACTGCCTTTGTACACAAAGCCTGGCACGACACCTCGCCAGCTATCAAAAAAATAAAATTCCCAATGGCCGCCGATCCAACCGGTGATCTGTGCAAAGAGCTAGGGGTATATATTGATCGCGAAGGTTTAGCTTTGCGCGGCACATTTGTGTTAGACCCAGAGGGAAAGTTATTAATCATGGAGGTGAACGAAAATAGCGTCGGACGAAATGTGCTAGAATTATTGCGCAAACTGCAAGCCGCACAATATGTTTACAGTCACCAAGGCGAAGTGTGCCCAGCCAGCTGGAAACCAGGCGCCAAAACTCTCACTCCTAATGAAGATTTGATAGGTAAAATTTAAGTAATATTCTCTAACGAGACCGCTATCCACGCTTGTCATTCCCGTGCAAACGGGAATCCAACAACATTATTAATTTAGATTCCCGTTTGCACGGGAATGACAATAAAAATTATGTTCACTCTCCCAAAATTAAACTATGACTACGGCGACTTGGAGCCACATATCGACGCCCTTACTATGGAAATCCACCACTCCAAACACCACCAAACCTATCTTAATAATTTCAATGCTGTCTTAGAAAAATATCCGGCTTTGCAAGCGATGGATGCGGAAGATATTTTAAAACAATTAAATACTTTGGAAGTATCCGAAGAAGATCGCAAAAAAATAAAAAATCATGGTGGTGGTTTTGTAAATCATAGTATGTTTTGGAAAATAATGGGACCGGAAAAAGAAATTAATGAACAACTAGCCGTGAATATCACCGCTGAATTTGGTTCGGTAGAAAAACTCAAAGAAACTTTCAGTCAACTCGCTACCGGTCATTTTGGCAGTGGTTGGGCGTGGTTGGTTTATGACGAAAACAACAAATTAAAAACATATTCTTTGCCAAACCAAGATTCCCCACTCACCCTTGGACACAAACCAGTATTTTGTTTAGATGTTTGGGAACATGCCTATTATTTAAAATATCAAAACCGACGCGCCGATTTTGTCGCCGCTTGGTGGAATGTCTTAAAATTAATTTAATCTATGTCTATCGACGAAATCTCTTTAAAATTACACAAGAAATTAAAAGGTAAATTGGAAACACGCAGTAAAATAAAAATTACTAATAAAAAAATTCTTTCCGCAGTTTATACTCCGGGGGTGGCCGCTGTCAGCAAAGCCATTGCCGCCGATACCACTCTGGCCAAGCAATATACAATGAAAGCGAATACTGTTGCTGTAATTAGTGATGGTTCGGCAGTTTTGGGACTTGGCAACATCGGGCCTTTGGCTGCCATTCCGGTAATGGAGGGTAAAGCCGCGCTATTCAAAGAATTTGCCAATCTGGACGCCTTTCCAATTTGTCTAAACACTCAAGATACCGAGGAAATTATTAAAACTATCAAAAACATTGCCCCTGTTTTTGGTGGTATAAACTTGGAAGATTTTTCGGCTCCTCGCTGTTTTGAAATTGAACGTCGTCTAATGAGTGAGTTGGATATTCCAGTGATGCACGACGATCAGCGCGGTACGGCCACCGTGGTGTTGGCCGCTTTGATCAACGCCTTAAAAATAAAAAAAATAAAATTCAACCAAGCCAAAATTGTCATCAACGGCGCTGGTGCGGCCGGCACGGCTGTAGCTAAAGCTATTTATGCTTATGGCGGCACTCAAATAATGGTTTGCGATAGTCACGGCGTGATCTGTCCCGACCGAAATGATTTAACCGCTGAGAAAAAAATAATCGCCAGTTGGTTCCAAACAGAAAATAAAAATAAAACTTCTTTAGAGGAAGCTTTGGTTGGAGCAGATGTATTTATCGGTGTAAGCAAAGGTAACTTACTCACTTCACAGATGGTCAAATCCATGGCCAAACAACCAATAATTTTTGCACTAGCGAATCCCACGCCGGAAATTATGCCTGATGTCGCTCTAAAAGCCGGCGCTTTTATCGTGGCCACTGGACGCAGTGATTTTCCCAATCAAATAAATAATGTTTTGGCCTTCCCCGGAATATTTCGAGGGGCATTAGACAGCCATGTCACTGTTATCACCGACAAAATGTTGGTAAAAGCCGCGGAAAACTTAGCTGCTTGCGTCAAAAAACCAACTGCCAAAAAAATCCTTCCCGATCCATTTGATAAAAAAATAGTAGCCGCCGTTTCTAAAGCAATAAAAAAATAAATATCTGTCATTCCCGCGAAGCCTGTCCTCACGAAAGTGGGGAGCGGGAATCTAATATAAACAAAAATACCTGTGGCTAAACCATAGGTGTTTTTGTTTACCATTTAAACTCTCAGCCACGACTTGCTTTTTTTTGGCTACTCGGATAAAATATCAACTTATAAAGTATTGTCATTTTGACCGAAATAAGTGAGAGAAGAAATCCCTTAAAAAAATATGAACACAAAAAACACAAATAATTTAAAACATATCGCCATTATAATGGACGGCAATCGCCGTTGGGCAGTAGAACATGGTTTACCAAAGCTAATAGGCCACACTGAGGGTGGCAAAAATTTAAAAAAAATATTGGAAGCTTGTAAAAAAATAAAAATAAAATACTTCACTGTCTGGGCTCTTTCTACCGAAAATTTAAAAGAGCGCGAACCAAAAGAACTAAAACATTTATTTTCTTTATTTGAAAAACTTATAGACTATCTTGGCGACCTCAACAAAAATAATATCTGTGTAAAAATTATCGGCGATTTTTCCAAATTACCGGAATCTACTCAAAAAAAATTAATAGACATTGTAAATCTAACCAAAAAAAATACCGGGCTAATTTTTACTTTAGGAGTCAATTACGGCGGACGTGATGAAATAATTCGCGCTATTAAAAAAATAATGGAAGAAAAAATTACCGCGAAACAATTAACCGAAGAAATATTTTCAAAATTTTTGGACACCGATGAACTGCCTGAGCCGGATTTAATAATTCGTACCGGTGGAGCCAATAGATTATCAGGTTTTATGCCTTGGCAAGGCACTTATAGCGAATTATATTTCACTCCGACTTACTGGCCGGCTTTTTCAGAAAAAGATCTGGACAGAGCCATTGAGTGGTTTGGAAAACAACAAAGAAATCACGGAAAATAATTTATCCAACAAAAAAACTTCTGAATTATCAGAGGTTTTTTATTTTATGAGCTTTATATTTCTATTATCAAATCTTCTCTTGAAAAACGCACTTTTTTCTCCTTGGCTTCTGGCGCATTTTCCAATCTATACCCAACCGGACAAACTACTGTAGCAGTAATTCCCAGTTTTTCCAATCCCAAAACCTGATCAAATGCGGCCGCGTCAAAACCTTCCATCGGACAACTGTCGATGTTAGCCAGGGCGCACGTAGTCAATAAATTTCCCAAAGCAATATACACTTGTTTTACTGCCCAAGCCTGCAAAGCTTCTTTACTTTTATTTACAACAAAACCGCTTAACATGCCTTTGAATCCCGCCAAATCTTCCAATTTCAAATCACGCACTTTCGCAGTGGTCTGAATATATTCGTCAACATCTTTCTGCCCCAAAGAAGTTTTGGCGCATAAAACAATTAGATTAGAAGCATCGACAATCTGTTTTTGTCCATAAGACGCAGTTTGCAATTTTGCTCGAACTTCCGGATTTTTTACCACCACAAATTTCCAAGGTTGCAGACCATAAGACGATGCTGTCAGACGCAACATCTCCAACAACAAGTCAAAATCACTATCTGAAATTTTGTGATTTGGATCAAATGATTTTGTGGCCAAACGCCAATTTAACTGTTCAACAATTGAATTTAGTTCCATAAAATTTAGATTATTTTAACTATAAAATTATACTATACTTCCAACAATACAACAACATTAAAAAATACCCAAATTAAATTTGGGTATTTTTTATTTTACCAAGACCGTTCTCGTTATAACCACCACTATTGGTGATGATAACGAGATGGAACGGCCTTGGGGCTGACTGTTACACCCCGCGCTTCGCTAAGCAAGTGACTGCCTCTCAACAGGAACCCCAATGAAAGGCATCTCACGAAAAAACTTTTTGAGGTCGAGTCCGCACCCAACGACAAATGCGTCATGAGGGACGACAAAGCCGATAATCTGAGGACTGACGACACATGGCTTGCCTGGTACGACCTTCGACAGCAGACAGCAGATACTAACTTCTGTTGCCCCTTTGTACAACAGATAATTCACAGCATCACGAACAGTTGCCCCAGTCTCAACGATGTCCTCAACCAACCAAACCTTCTTACCGGACACTGGACATGAGAGATCATTGGTGATAGTGGGATTGTGTTCAGCACTCCTAGAGTCGCCGTACGATGAAACGCCGACGAAACCAAGTTGGTGCCTAATAGACAGTTCGCGACTGATACCAGTGGCGATATACACACCACCGTTCAGGACACCGACGATGACCGGAGACGATTCCCCCGACACAATGGCAATGTCGTGTGCCATTTCGCGAAGACGCATATTCACAGCTTCCTCCGAAATGATGATCTGAAACTCAACTCCTTTATAGACAATGGTTGGACACCAATTCAAAGTGACCTTTCGAGTCTCATACTGCGAAGTAGTCATAGCCGATCTCCTACTTGGGGTGTACTGGTTGCCTAAAAATTAGGAACAACCAACACACAGTTTAATACAACTACAATAATATAATCCCTATTAAAAGTCAAAGGCATATCTTCGGATAGCCATACAAACTGTTACTAAAAATAATTATTTGTATTATTACAACCTTAGTGAAAACTATATTATTTTAAGAGCAAAATATAGTCCAATATGAACATAAAAAACAGAATAGAACGAAGGTTGTTGGAAAGTATTTAACTTCTTTGTTATGAAAGAGAAATAACTAATTTTGCATCCAATGCCTTGGCAATTTTTTCCATAAAAACCAAAGATGGATTGTAACTACCAGATTCAAGGCGTGCGATTGCAGATTGCTTGGTCCCAATTTTATGTGCCAAAGTTGCCTGAGTAAACCCTTTTGCCAAACGCTTCTCAATAATAATTTGAGCCAACATAAATTCAGCGCCAAGTTTCTGATATTCCTTCTTAACTGTCTTATCTTTGAGAAACTGCTGTTTAATTTTTGAGTATGATTTCATATATTAATATCATAACGTATATGTTATATTTTGTCAATAATGTGTGCAGATTTTGAAACTGCAAAATTTGTGTTAACAAAAAGTCAAAAAAACAGAGCACAAACTCTGTTTTAAATTCCGTGTCGGGGTGACAGGGTTCGAACCTGCGGCCTTCTGGTCCCAAACCAGACGCGCTACCAACTGCGCCACACCCCGTTAATTGTATTATTTGCCTTGGTGCCGGGAGTGGGGATCGGACCCACGACGCAAGGCTCTTCAGGCCTTCGCTCTACCACTGAGCTACCCCGGCAAATTCTACCTTGTGGACCAATAGGGATTCGAACCCTAGACCCCCGCGTTGCAAACGCGGTGCTCTACCAGCTGAGCTATTGGCCCAAATAAATATTTAGAACAGAAATAATATACCAATTATTAACAAAAAAGTCAATGAGTGGTATAATTACTCCAATAATATTAAAATTATTTTATGTTTTATAGATATATCGACCCACAACAAGCCATTTATATTGGTCAAATTCTACTCGCTGTAATACTAGGTGCTATTCTCGGTATCCAGCGCGAACGCTGGGGCAAGTGGGCAGGCCCACGCACTTATGCGTTGGTTTGTGCCGGTTCAACCTTGTTTACTTTGTTATCCAAAAATTTCTTTCCAACTACCCCAGCGATAATTGCCGGTGGCATTGTAACCGGCATTGGTTTTTTGGGCGCCGGCACTATTTTACACAAAGAAAACCGCGTAGAGGGATTGACTACCGCCGCTGGACTATGGATGATCGCCGCTATTGGTATGACAGTCGGTGTCGACCAATATTTTTTATCAATTGCCACAACATTAATCATCCTAGTGGTACTCATGATTAATGATAAACCGCTCAAAAAAGGAAAATGGCTATAAAATTTAATTGAAAAAGACTTCTCATCTGTCATTCCCGCGAAAGCGGGAATCTTTATTTTATTTTAAATAATTACTGTCTTAGATTCCCACTTTCGCGGGAATGACAGATCATTTTTTTAAATAAACATGTCCCAGCCAAAAAAGAAAAATTACAAACAACCAATCAATGTGCAGTCGCTTCAACAAATAAAAAATATATAATAATAAAATAAACGGATACCCCAAAATTACCAACGGATTTTTCCAAACTCGACGATTGGCCAACACCAACAACGCTTTATCATCGCCGTCTGATGGGATAGCATGCAAACCAACAGCTACGCCAAAATAAAACCATACCCAAGGATGCCAATCATTCAAAACAAAATTAAATTTGGCAAAAGCAAACAAAGCGAATAAAGTATTGGCAATCAGCGGTCCGATACTAATTAAAAAACCTTGTAAAAAATTATTTGGCTCTTCATGCTCCACATAACCGGCAGTTTTTCCAAATTGAAATAATTTTACTTTATAAACTCTCACTCCGGCGGTAAGACAAAATACCGCGTGTCCCAGCTCGTGCATCATCACTCCGGGTGCTGTCAATAAATCATAAAAATAATAGAGCCACATAATTTTTATAAAATCAAATAATTATCGTAGCCACCAACAACCACCATAAAAAACTTAAATCATTTTTGAAATATGGTACATCTACTAACCCGTGCACCAAAAAAATAACCAAAGCTGAAAAAAGCGCCACGGCAATAAATTTTTCTTTACTATAAAATCTAAAAGAAATTTTTAGCATCCAGGCATACAGCCCGACAAAAGATACCACTCCAAACAATCCAATCTCCGACCAAAAATTTAGAAAAATATTGTGAGGATATATCAGCGGCTCAATTTTTTTAAAATCATTAACCGGTTTTTGGACGCGTTCAAACCACTGAGCAATACCGGCGCCAAAAACAAAATTCTTTGGGCTTTCAACCAGATAATTCCAAGTATATCCCCAGATCACCAACCGATTGTGTCCGGAACGGCTTTGAAATAATAAGTTTTGACGCAATGGCATAATCAGAAAAAGCCCAATCACTATCAAACCAACAATCCTATCGACAATTTTTTTGTGACCGAGCATAAATAACGCCACCAAAACGCCAATCGCCAAAGCCACCAGTGCCCCTTCGGAAAACGACAATCCAATCGAGACCAACGCCAGTGCCAATATTACAATATAATATTTCTTTTTTTCGCTATCTTTTAATCCATAAAACATCAATGGAATAATTGGTGCCACATAAAGTCCAATAGCATTTGGAGTGGTAAAAAAAGAAGTTACCCGTCCATGTAAATCTTCTATTTGTAAAGTTGGGGAATACAGCTGTCCGGTAAATTTTTGAATAATTGCCAATAACGAGATACTAGCCGTGGACAAAGACAACCACCAAATAATATCTTTTTTATTTATCGATTGGCGTTGACTAATCAAAATTACAAAAAATAAAATTGGTTCCAAAAAATACGCTCGCCAAATTCCCAGTGACTGTATTTTTTGCTCTGAAACAAAGATACCAACAGTAGAAAAAAATAAAAATGCCAAAACAAACCAGCAAAAATATTTATTTGTTTGATAAAAATATTTAATTTCTACCACCCCCGCTCGTGAATATTTTATCAACCACACCAAACACAACGCTCCAAAACTCCATTCCAGTGCAGTAGTCGGCAAAAACCCAATATTAAAACGAATAAAATAAAACGGCAGGATTAAAATAAATAAACCAACTGCCGTCTTGAAATTTTTCGATGCCAGCCAGCCAAATAAAACAAAGTAAATTGTGGCGAGCAACAAAACCATAGTACATATTGTCATTCCCGTGCAAACGGGAATCTATAATTCATCTTAAATAACGATTGGGGCAGATTCCCACTCCCCACTTTCGTGAGGACAAGCTTCGCGGGAATGACAGTTCTACAACAACACTAATTAATAACGATAATGGTCGGCTTTATATGGACCATTTTGCGAAACATTCAAATAATCCGCCTGTTCTTTGGTAAGTTTGGTTAATTTCACCCCAATTTTTTCCAAATGTAATCTCGCCACTTCTTCGTCTAGTTCTTTTGGTAAACGATATACACCCAATTCGTATTTATTTTTCCACAATTCGAGTTGCGCCAATGCTTGGTTAGTAAAACTATTACTCATCACAAAACTTGGATGGCCGGTAGCGCAACCCAAATTCATCAGACGTCCTTCAGCCAACATATAAATTTCTTTTTTGTTAGCCAAAACATATTTATCCACCTGCGGTTTAATGTTTATTTTTTTCACCCCTTTGGCTTTATTCAATTTTTCTATTTGAATTTCATTGTCAAAATGACCAATATTACAAACTATAGCTTGATCTTTCATCTTCAACATATGTTCTAAACGAACAATGTCTTTGTTGCCAGTTGCCGTTACATAAATATCCGCAGTGCCCAGAGTTTCTTCCAAAGTTTTCACTTCAAACCCTTCCATCGCTGCCTGTAAAGCACAAATAGGGTCCACTTCAGTCACTACTACACGACATCCCTGCCCCTTCAAAGCTTGAGCACAACCTTTGCCAACATCGCCATATCCACACACCACCGCAATTTTGCCACCAAGCATCACATCCATCGCTCGATTCAAACCATCCACAATAGAATGACGACACCCATAGACATTATCAAATTTACTTTTAGTCACTGAATCATTTACATTGATTGCTGGAAACAATAATTTGCCTTCCTTAAATAATTGGTACAAACGATGCACACCAGTAGTAGTTTCTTCAGAAACACCTTTTACGCTTTTAGCTACTTTGGTCCAACGATCTTTGTTTTTTGTAAAATCTTTTTTTAATAAATTGATCATCTCACGATAATCTTCGCCTTCTTTCGAATAATCTTTGTTCAAAAGTTTTGGATTATTTTCCACTTCTACTCCTTTGTGAATCAACATAGTAGCATCACTACCATCGTCCACAATCAAATCCGGTCCACTACCATTCCCAAAATCCAAAGCTCGTTCCGTACACCACCAATAATCTTCAAGCGTCTCACCTTTCCAAGCAAACACTGATACGCCATTTTCCGCCACGGCTGCGGCCGCGTGATCTTGAGTAGAAAAAATATTACATGATGCCCAACGCACTTTTGCACCCAACTCAACCAAAGTTTCAATTAAAACCGCAGTCTGGATAGTCATATGCAAAGAACCGGTAATATTGGCTCCCTTTAGCGGTTTTTTGGCGCCATATTTTTTGCGAATAGACATCAACCCCGGCATTTC
>JAVHSM010000053.1:0-10289 GCA_036172155.1 Candidatus Magasanikiibacteriota bacterium | reverse complement strand
TGTGTATATTATTGCTCGTACTGAGGAAGAAAATCGCGATGGGGAGATTTTGTAAAAAGTAACTATAGTAATTAAAAAACCACTCGTTGCCAATAAATTCAAATAATTAAATTCATTGGCATGGACGAGTGGTTTTTTATTTTTACTCCAAGCCTTGCCCCCGACGATGTCGGGGGGGGGTAGTAGTACTAGCCCTTTGGTGGAACTAGCCCCACTTTTTTTTCAAGATTACACCGACCAACACTATGGCCAGGGCGATGGCGTTTCCCACCATTCCCCACAGGTATTGGGTTTTGCTCAGATTGAAGATTTCTTTCGGATTGATTTGGATGTAGTATGTGACGATGCCACACAATACCACACTCACCAACATGAGAGAAAATCCAGAGCCAATCACCACATATGGCACCAAATGCTTCCACTGAAAATTTTCAGTCGCGGAATTTTTCATCGCTTGGCCTCTGTTTTGTCGGAAAGTCCGTCACGCCCACGCGTACCAGACTATATCCGAGTTGAACATTCATAATATAGAGGGTTTGTCCACCAGTTGTCAATTATTTTAATTTTAAACATAAGCTATATGTGGATAACTATTCATTAAAATTATCAAAAAAAGGTAAATTTTCTTTTATATTAGCCAAAAACAGGCAAAAAGCTTGACATTTGTATAACTTCTGGCTTCATTTGACAAAACTTCTTTTGTATAGTATTATTTCTGCACTTCTGGGACGATGTCCCGCATCCAAGAAAATCGCTTAGTTAAGCGAAAAAGTGGCATTCTCTTGACAAAGAGAAAGTGCTACCGGCAAGGTAATTTAATAAAAAATCTACATGCTAACCTTGCAGATTTTAGCTAAAATATAACGAAAAAGCCACAAAAGCCTATTTTTTTGGCACTTTTTGTGTTGAAAATTTTCTCCAATCATTTTTTTATAAACAATTTATTTAAAAACTTCACCTTATGCCTGTATTCAAACGCCAAGCACTCAAGGAAAAAGACAGAAAGTTTTTTACGAAAGTAAAAAATACTATTCCGTTGCCAAATCTTATTGAGATCCAATTGGATTCATACAATTGGTTCACCAAGTTTGGTATCAAGGAATTATTTGAAGAAGTTTCTCCAATCACCGATTTCTCCGGTCGCAATTTGGAGTTGTATTTTGAAGACTATTATTTGGATGAACCTCGCTTTGACGAAGTGACTTGCAAAAAACGTAATGTTACCTTCGAGGCTCCACTTCGCATTACTGCTCGTTTGACCAACAAACAAACCGGTCAGAGCAAATCGCAAGAAATTTATTTGGGCGATGTGCCGATGATGACTCAGCGTGGCACCTTCATCGTCAACGGTATCGAACGTGTTATAGTTTCTCAGCTCATCCGCAGTGCCGGTGCTTTTTTTACTGCCGAAAATGAACGCGGCCGCCGCTACTATGGAGCTAAGATTATTCCAAATCGCGGTGCGTGGTTGGAAATCGAAACTGATATCAACAATACTCTTTGGGTAAAAGTAGATCGCAAACGTAAAGTAGCGGTGACTTCACTGCTCAAATCTTTTGGTTTTGATGATGAACAAAAAATCCGAGATTATTTCAAAGACGTTAATAACCATCCAACTATCGATTATATCGATGCCACTTTGAAAAAAGATTTGGCCAAAAATATGGACGAAGGTTTGATCGAAGTTTACAAACGTATTCGTCCAGGTGATTTGGCTACTGCCGAAAATGCCAAAGGTTTGATTCACTCCATGTTCTTCAATTTTGAAAGATATGATTTGGGGCGCGTCGGTGTTTATAAATTCAATAGTAAATTTGACCTACCTTCAAAATCCGAAGATTACGACAACAAAGAAAATCGTGTTTTGTCCGCAGAAAAATTATTAGAAGTTATCAAAGAAGTAATTCGTCTTAATGTCACTCAAGATGAACCGGATGATGTCGATCACTTGGGCAATCGTCGTATTCGCGCAGTTGGTGAATTGGTGCAAAATCGTTTCCGTGTTGGTTTGGCTCGTATGGAACGCATTGTGAAAGATCGTATGAGTACTTATGATGTTGAACAGCTCGTACCAAATAAAATTATTAATGCTCGTCCAGTAATGAGTGCGATTCGTGAATTCTTTATGAGTTCACAGATGTCACAGTTCATGGATCAACACAATCCACTTTCTGAGCTCGAACACAAACGCCGTTTGTCCGCGCTTGGACCTGGCGGTTTGTCTCGTGATCGCGCCGGTTTTGAAGTTCGCGATGTGCATACTACTCATTACGGTCGCATCTGTCCGATTGCCACACCAGAGGGACCAAATATCGGTTTGGTAAATCATCTTTCCAGTTTTGCGCGTATCAATGAATTTGGTTTTATTGAAACTGCTTATCGAAAAATTTTAAGAGAAGTAAAAAACGAAGCCTCACTCACTGAAGGTGAAATTTTGCGTGGCGATGTTGGCGGTGTCAAAGATGGTACCAAAATTACCAAAGAAATTGCTGTCAAATTATCCAAAGAAAAAGTGGCAGTTATCAAAGTGAAACCACGTGTCACAAATGAAGTGATTTACTTGAACGCTTTTAAAGAAGAAAAATATCTTACTGCCTCTGCTCGTACTCGCACCGATGACGAAGGTTATTTCCTAGACGACAGTGTACCGGCTCGTGTGAATTCAAAACCAGGTGTTGCCAAAACAATTGATTTGGATTTCCTCGATGTATCATCCGCCCAGATCGTTAGTATCGCTACTTCTTGTATTCCTTTCTTGGAACATGATGATGCGACTCGCGCTTTGATGGGTACAAACATGCAGAGACAAGCAGTGCCTTGTATTCGTCCAGAAGCACCACTAGTAGGTACTGGTGTAGAACACGAAGCCGCGGTTTATTCCGGTCAGGTAGCTATCGCCGATGAAGATGGTGAAATCGTAGAATGTGATGGCGCTCATGTGGTTTTGAAAGGTAAAAAAGAAACTCATACTTACAGTTTAAATAAATTTCTCCGTGCCAATGCCGCCACTTGTATCAACCAACACCCAACTGTCGTGGTTGGCCAGAAAGTAAAGAAAGGTGACTTTTTGAGTAATGGTCCAAGTATCGCTGAAGATGAATTAGCACTTGGTCAAAACATGTTGGTTGCCTATATGGCTTGGGATGGTTTCAACTACGAAGATGCGGTGATTTTGTCCGAACGCGTGGTACAAAAAGACCGTTATACTTCCATTCATATTGAAGATTATACTATTGATGTTCGTGAAACTAAACTTGGACCGGAAGTTGTGACTTCTGATATTCCAAATGTTTCTGAAGAAAAATTAAAGAATCTTGATTCTGAAGGTATCGTTCGTATCGGTGCCGAAGCCAAATCCGGCGATATTTTAGTCGGTAAAATTACTCCAAAAGGTGAAACTGAATTATCCGCCGAAGAAAGATTGTTACGCGCTATCTTTGGTGAAAAAGCTCGTGATGTTCGTGACTCTTCATTATATTTAGAACATGGTGAACACGGAAAAGTTATCGGCATCCAAATATTTTCTGAAGAAGCCGGTGATAAATTGGAACCGGGCGTGATCAAAGAAGTGCAAGTGACTGTGGCTGATATGCGTAAGATTCAGGTCGGTGATAAAATGGCCGGCCGCCACGGTAACAAAGGTGTAATTTCCAAAGTGGTACCATCCGAAGACATGCCATTTTTGGAAGACGGCACTCCAATCGATATTATTTTGTCCCCATTGGGTGTTATCTCTCGTATGAACTTGGGTCAGTTGCTTGAAACTCATTTGGGTTTGGCAGCCAATGCTTTGGGTTACAAGATTGCTACTCCGGTATTGAATGGTTTGACCGAAGAACAAATTTACGATGAATTGAGAAAAGCCGGTTTGCCACTAAGTGGCCAAGCTCAGCTTTATGATGGTCGTACCGGTGAAGCTTTTGATCACAAAACTACTATTGGCTACAACTATATGTTGAAGTTGAACCACATGGTGGAAGACAAGATTCACCAACGCAGTATCGGTCCATATAGTTTGATTACTCAACAGCCTCTTGGTGGTAAAGCCCAGTTTGGTGGACAGAGATTCGGTGAGATGGAAGTTTGGGCTTTGGAAGCTTATGGCGCCGCCCATACTTTGCAAGAAATTTTGACTATCAAATCCGATGATGTTACCGGCCGCAGTAAAGCTTATGAAGCTATTATTAAAGGTGAAGAAATTACTCGCGTCAACATTCCTGAATCATTCAATGTATTGGTGCGTGAAATTAAGGGTCTTGGTTTGGAAGTAGAATTATTGAAACGATCCGAGTCAGGTGAATATGCTCCAATGGTAGAACCAGAAACCGATGCCGACAAACAAAATAAAAAAATTGAGAATTCACTCAACGACCTTTCCGTCGAGTCGGGAACTTCTAATAAATAATTTCATAATTCTATGGAGCACAATCCAATTAAAAATATGAACTTTGACGCGATTCGTTTGCGTCTGGCATCTCCCGAAACTATCCGCACTTGGTCGTTTGGTGAAGTTAATAAACCAGAGACTATCAACTACCGCACTCAGAAACCTGAAAAGGGCGGTTTGTTCGCGGAAGAAATTTTTGGGCCGACCAAAGATTGGGAATGTTATTGTGGTAAATATAAAAAAATTCGCTACAAAGGAATTGTTTGTGACAAATGTGGAGTAGAAGTTACCACTTCACTCGTCCGTCGTGAACGCATGGGTCATATCGAATTGGCTGCACCGGTCGCACATATCTGGTTCTTGCGCAGTGTGCCATCGAAAGTTGGTTTGATTTTGGATGTGCCGGTACAAGCTTTGGAAAAGGTAATTTATTTTGCCGCTTTCATTGTGTCGCATGTGAATGAAGAAGGAAAACGCAAAGCCGGTGAACAGATGCGTCAAGAATATAAATCCAAAAAGAAACAGATTGACCACGAAACCGAAACAGAAATTAAAAAAGGCAATGATCAAAAATTGGGTGCCGACTTTTTGGAGAAAGCTCAGCACGAAGCGGAACGCAAACAACAGGCTTTGGAACAAGATTTCTTGGCCGCCGACAAAGAATTAAAAGAATTACAAGTTTTGAAAATTTTATCCGAAAATCGTTATCAGGAATTGTCTTTACGCTTTGGTCATTTGTTTGAAGCCGGTATTGGTGCCGAAGCGGTTTACAATTTGCTTGAAAGAATAAATATTCCGGAAACTATCAAACAAATTGTGGAAGAACAAACTACTTCCAAAGGCGCAAAATTGGAAAGATTGATCCGTCGCCACAAACTACTCAACAGTTTGCACATCAACAAGATCAGGCCGGAATGGACTATCATGAAATGTATTCCAGTGATTCCTCCGGATTTGCGTCCGATGGTGGCGCTCGACGGTGGTCGTTTTGCCACTTCCGATTTGAATGATTTGTATCGTCGTGTAATCAATCGCAACAATCGTTTGCGTCGTTTGATTGATCTGGACGCTCCGGAAGTTATTTGTCGCAATGAAAAACGCATGTTGCAAGAAGCTGTTGATGCTTTGATTGATAACAACGCTCGTCATGCCAAAACTGTGTTGGCCGCCACTGGTCAAAAACGACAGTTGCGTTCCTTAGCCGATATTTTGAAAGGTAAACAAGGTCGTTTCCGCCAGAATTTGCTCGGTAAACGCGTTGACTATTCCGGTCGTTCAGTAATCGTTGTGGGTCCACAATTGAACATTGATGAATGTGGTATTCCAAAACGCATGGCACTCGAACTTTTCAAACCATTTATCATGGGCCAAATTATCAAACGTGAATTGGCTCACAATGTGCGCAGTGCCAGTAGATATATTGAAGCTGAACACGATGAGGTTTGGGATATTTTGGAAGAATTGACTCAAAATACTCGCGTGATGTTGAATCGCGCTCCAACTTTGCACCGTCTTGGTATTCAAGCTTTTCATCCTCGTCTAGTGGAAGGTAAAGCTATTCAGTTGCATCCATTATGTTGTACTGCGTTCAACGCCGACTTTGACGGCGATCAGATGGCTGTGCATTTGCCTTTGACTGCCGACGCTCGTTGGGAAGCAGAAAATTTGATGGCTGCGGAAAAGAATTTATTGAAACCTGCGACTGGTCAACCGGTAATTACTCCTAGGCAGGATATTGCTTTGGGTTGTTTTTATCTTACCAACTATCATAGTAGCGACACTGCCGAAGTTACCAAATTTTTCTCTTCGGTAAAAGAAGCCAAGTTGGCTTACAAATGTCGCGTGATTACTTTACACCAGAGAATTAAAGTTCGTTTTGAAGATTTGAGTAAATTTGCCGTTGGCACTCCAAAATTATTTGAAACATCTCTGGGAAGAATTTTGTTCAACGAAATTGTACCGAATAAAATTGCTTATTATAATGAAGTTATTACCGTTAAAAAATTAGCAGAAATTATCCGTTTTTGTTTGGAATATTATGGGCAGCAAGAGACCGCTTATTTCTTGGATGAATTGAAAAATCTTGGTTATCGCTATGTTACTAAATCTGGTTACTCCTTGGGTATTGCCGATTTTCCGAAGATTGAAGAAAAAGCTGGTTTGATTAATATTGCCGATAAACAAGTAGCCGAAGCCGAAGAACAATATCAAGAAGGTTTGTTGACTCAGGCTGAACGCCACGCCAAGATTTTGGAAATTTGGACAACTATCAAAGATAAAATCGTTGCCAATAACCAAAAGAATTTGGACAAAAATGGTCCAGTATACGCCATGATCGAATCTGGCGCCCGCGGTACTTGGGGTCAGCTTGGTCAGGTGATCGGTATGAAAGGTATGGTGGTATCACCATCGGGTGACATCATCGAATTGCCGGTAAAAGGCAACTTCAAAGAAGGTTTCGATGTGCTCGAATATTTCATTTCTTCCCACGGTACTCGTAAAGGTTTGTCCGATTCTGCTCTTCGTACTGCCAACGCCGGTTATTTGACTCGTCGTTTGGTGGATGTATCACAAGATGTGGTGATTCTTGAAGAAGATTGCGGCGACACCACCGGTGAAGTATTTACTGTGGCTCAATCCAAAGAAATGGGTGAAAAATTGTCCGATCGCGTTTGGGGCCGCTATGTGATTTCCGATGTGAAAGCCGGCAATAAAGTTTTGGTCAAAGCCGGTGAAGTGATCGACGATAAAATTGCCCGTGCCATCGATGAAGCTGGAGTCAACGAAGCTCATGTTCACAGTGTCTTGCAATGTAAATTACCAAAAGGTTTCTGCCGCAAATGCTATGGTTTTGATTTGGCTCACAACAAACCGGTCGAATTCGGTACGGCTGTCGGTATTATCGCCGCTCAATCTTTGGGTGAACCTGGTACTCAGCTCACTCTTCGTACTTTCCACGCCGGTGGTGTGGCTGGTGTCGATATTACTCAAGGCTTGCCTCGTATTGAAGAATTATTTGAATGTCGTTCACCAAAACGCAAAGCGGTTTTGTCTGAAGTAGGTGGTAAAGTAGAAATCGAAGATGCCGACGGCAAGATTGTAACTTCTCCAACCGGTAAAAAGATTTTCGAAGGCCGCCGTGGACAGAAAATTCTCAAAGTTCACTTCGAAGGCATGGAAGAAACCAAATTCAAATTTGATAGTGGTGATGAAGTGATGGTCAAAGACGGTGATGAGATCGCCGCCGGACAAACTATCTTGGTGCGCGGTACTTCCGGCGAAGAAGTGACAGCCAAATTTGAAACCAAAGTGAAGATTGTAAAAAATAATATTACCTTGTCATACGTTGGTCCGAAAGTTCGTGAATACATTATACCGTTAGGTTTTAAAATGTATGTGAAGACTGGTGACCAAGTAGAAAAAGGTCAACAGATGACTGACGGTAGTATCAATTTGCAAGAATTGTTTGAACTCAGAGGTCGCCCAGCTGTTCAACGCTATGTTTTGCAAGAAGTACAAAATATTTATTCTTCTCAAGGTCAGAAAGTAAATGACAAACATGTAGAACTTTTGATCTGTCAGATGTTCTCTCGTGTCCAAATCGAAGAAGCCGGCGACACCGAATTGTTGCCAGGTGAAGTAGTAGAAAGAGCTCAATTCATGTATGCCAATCAGATGGCCAAAAAGAATGGTGGCAAATTGTCCGTGTCCAAAGAATTGCTTTTTGGTGTGTCACGCGTCGCTTTGTCCACTCAGAGTTTCTTATCATCTGCTTCCTTCCAGGAAACCGCCAAGGTATTGATCAACACTGCTCTTACCGGCAAGATCGATTACCTCGAAGGTTTGAAGGAAAATGTGATTATTGGGCGTTTGATTCCAGCTGGTACTGGGTTCAAAAAATAAACACCTGTCATTCCCGCGAAAGCGGGAATCTACTCAAAAGAACCCCGCCAATTTGGTGGGGTTCTTGATTTTTGGCTAATATGTGATAAAATTGGTTTATTAGAATAATATAAAATTTTAATATGTCAGGACATTCCAAATGGCACAATATCCAACAGCGCAAAGGCAAACAAGATGCTAAGCGCAGTAGTATGTTCGCCAAATACTCCAAGGCAGTTACTATGGCGACACAAAAAGGCGGGGCTGATTCGGAAACCAATTTTTCTTTGCGGTTGGCGATTGAAAAAGCCAAGAGTGTGGCGATGCCAAAAGATAATATTGATCGCGCGATAAAAAAAGGTATAGGTGAAGGCGGTGATGGTGCACAAATTGAGGAGGCTATATATGAAGCTTACGGTCCTGGTGGTGTGGCGATCATTATCAAATGTTTGACGGACAATCGCAATCGCACCAGTGCGGATATCAAACATTTGCTATCCAAAAATGACGGTACATTTGGCAGTAGCGGTAGTGTGATGTGGATGTTTGATTTGTTGGGTTTGATCCAGTTTGAAATTTCCAAATTACCAGCTGATCGTGATGTATTTGAAATGGATTTGATTGAAGCGGGAGCAGAAGATATTTCCGTGGAAAATGATCAGGTGGAAATAAAAACTAAAGTGGAAAATTTTGGTAAAGTCTTGAATAAATTAAAAGAACTTGGCATTGAGCCAGATGATTCTGGTTTGCGCTATATTCCAAAAGATGAAGTGGAGATTAGTGATGAAGTGCGTGAAGAAATTTCAAAGTTGTTTGAATTACTCGAAGAAAATGATGATGTTGAAGATTATTATACTAACGCTGGCTAAAATAATCACTCATCCTATCTTTTATAATATATGTCATCGAAAAGTGAAATAATTATTGGTATTGATCCAGGCTTTGGTCGGGTGGGATTTGGGGTGATTGAAAAAATAAAAACCGGTGAATGGAAGGCGCTTGATTATGGTTGTATCGATACTTCGCTCAAGAAAAAATTTACTGAACGATTGTTGGAAATTAGTGATAGCTTAAATTGTTTGATAAAAAAACACAATCCAAACAGAATGGCAGTAGAGAAACTTTTTTTCTCTAGGAATGTCACCACTGCTATCGAAGTGGCACAGGCGCGTGGGGCAATATTGCTGTCTGGTGCTCAGGCTGGCTTGGAGATTGATGAATTTACGCCACCGCAAATAAAACAGGCTATCACTGGCTATGGCAACGCCGAAAAAATGCAGATGCAAAAAATGGTGTCGATTATTCTGGGAATAAAAGGTAAAATAAAGTCAGATGATGCGGCTGATGCGTTGGCAGTGGCGCTATGTGCTGGTCAGAGTCTGTGGCTTAAAAAAATAAAATAAATATGTTAAAAGTTTTATACGAGGACAATCATCTCATTGCCGTTTTTAAACCAGCTGGTATGTTGGTGCAAGGTGATGAAACGGGGGATAAGTGTTTGATGGATGAAGTGAAAGAATATTTGAAAGAAAAATATAATAAACCTGGTCAGGTATTTTTGGGGTTGTTGCATCGCTTGGATCGACCGGTGAGCGGAGTGGTTTTGTTTGCCAAGACTAGCAAAGGAGCATCGCGACTGTCGGATCAGATTCGCGGCCATAAGGTAAAAAAAATTTATCAGGCGTTGGTGGGGGGTGTATTGATAGACAAACAAGGTACTTTGATAAATTGGTTGATAAAAGATGAAAAAATAAATAAAGTAGAGTTGTTTGATTTTGAGGCGCCAGGTTCTTTGTATGCGGAATTGGATTATAAAGTTTTAAAATCGGATGGTAAAAATTCTTTATTGGAAATAAATTTGAAAACTGGGCGACCACATCAGATTCGTTCGCAGTTGGAATATATTGGACATCCGATTGTGGGGGATTTGAAATATGGGGCGAAGTTTGCCAATCCGGATAAGTCTATCTGTTTGTGTTCTACTTCTTTTACTTTTAAAACGGCGACGGGTGAGGAAATA
>JAVHSM010000052.1:0-10383 GCA_036172155.1 Candidatus Magasanikiibacteriota bacterium | reverse complement strand
TCTAGGAAATACCTTGACCCCGATATCTTTATTTAGATATCGGGTTTTTATTTATAAATATGAGAGTCAAAATTATTAAGTGTCCAAGAATTACTTTGCGGCCTTTAAGTGTGAGTGACGCTAAAAATTTTAGAGATTGGATTGGCGATAAAAATGTGGCAAAATATTTGATAGTTCAAAAAGCACCAACCTTAAAAGAAGAAATTAAATGGATAAAAGATCAAATTAAATCTAAAGAAAACTATGTTTGGTCTATATTTGATGAAAATAAAAAATTGATTGGTAATATACATTTACACTATGAATTCAAAAATAGTGTAGGTCATTTTGGGATAGTAATTGGTAAAAAAGAGTCATGGGGTCAAGGCTATGCCAAAGAGGCGTTTGAAGCAATAATAGATTTTTCTTTTAAAAAACTAAAATGTAATCGGTTAGAACTGTTTGTATTTTCTGACAATGAACGCGCGAAAAAATTGTATAAAAAACTTGGTTTTATTTTTGAAGGGAAACAAAGACAAAAACATTATAATTTAATTACTAAAAAATTCGAAGATGATGAGGTGCATAGCATCTTGCGTCAAGAATATAAAAAATAATATATGGACAAAGAACAATTGGAAAAGATGCGTCATAGTTGTGCACACTTGGTAGCGGCGGCAGTGCAAAAAAAATATCCGCAGGCCAAATTTGGCGTGGGGCCAGTCGTGGAAAATGGATTTTATTATGATATAGATTTTGGTACTACCATCGGTGAAGGTGATTTACAAAAAATTGAAAATGTCGCCCGTGAATTGGCCAAAGGAAATTTGAAATATGAACGTAAAGAAATGCCAATCGATGAAGCGGTCAAATTTTTTGCTGATTTGAATCAAACATATAAAGTGGAATTGTTAAAAGATCTCAAAGAAAAAGGCACCACCAAAGTAAATGAAGCCTCCTACGCCAAGGCTATGGCGGCCGAGGATGAGATGAAAGAATTGGCTGGTTCGGTGGAATCGGTTTCAGTTTATACGACCGGTGAATTTGTAGATTTGTGCCGTGGACCACATTTGGATAATACTGGTGAGATTGGTGCTTTCAAATTGACCAAACTAGCCGGCGCTTATTGGCGCGGCAAAAGTGAAAACCCACAATTGACCAGAATTTACGGTGTGTGTTTTGCTACTCAGGCAGAGCTGGATGAATATCTGCACATGTTGGAAGAAGCGGAAAAACGTGATCATCGTAAAATCGGCGCGGAACAAGAATTATTTTTCTTTGATGAAAAAGTGGGAAAAGGTTTGGTGATGTGGTTGCCAAACGGCACGATTATTCGTAATGAAATCGAAAAACTCGTTACAGATTTTGAACGGGCTGGTGGTTATGTGCGTGTTCGTACTCCACATTTGGCCAAAGAAGAATTATATTTGACCTCTGGACACTTGCCGTATTACAAAGATAGTATGTATCCACCGATGGTGATGGATGATGGAACTTATTATCTCAAAGCGATGAACTGTCCTCATCATCATACGATTTTTAATCACAACAAACATAGTTACCGCGATCTGCCTTTGCGTATTGCTGAATACGGCGAATGCTATCGCAATGAATTATCCGGAACTTTGGCTGGGTTGTTGCGGGTGCGCTGTATGGCCATGAACGACGCTCATATTTATTGTCGTAAAGATCAAATCAAAGCAGAATTTAAAGCAGTGATGGATTTGATGATAAAATATTTTAAGATTTTTGGTTTAGAAAATTATTGGTTTAGATTGTCCAAATGGAGTCCGACTCATTTGGAAAAATATATTAATCAACCGGAAAATTGGGAATATGCGGAAGGTGTCTTGCGAGAAGTTTTGCAATCAGCGAAAGTTTCTTTTGTGGAAGCGGATGATGAGGCGGCCTTTTATGGCCCGAAAGTGGATGTGATGTTTAAATCTATTATTGGTAGAGAAGAAACGATGTCCACGGTACAGTTGGATTTTGCTGCTAAACAAAAATTTGGTTTGAATTATGTGGATGAAACAGGGGCGGATAACAACGAAGTATTTGTAATTCATCGTGCTCCACTTTCGACTCATGAAAGATTTACGGCCTTTTTGATCGAACATTTTGGTGGTAAATGGCCAGTGTGGTTAGCACCAACCCAAATTGTCTTAGTGCCGGTGACAGAAAAACATTTAGAAGGTGCCAAACAAATTGAACAGGAATTATTTGATCTTGATGTGCGGGTAGAAACCGATGGAGCCAACGAGACTCTTGGCAATCGGGTGAGAAAAGCCATTGGTAAACAAGTACCGTATATTATTGTGGTGGGAGATAAAGAATTAGGCGGCGAAGATTGGATGATCAGAGTGCGCGGTGAGAAAGACCAAATAAAAATGAGTAAAGCCGATTTTGTTGCTAAAATCCAAAAAGAAATAAAAGAAAGAATTTAAAATTTAGATTCCCGTCCCCGATCAGGTTGAGGACAAGCTTTCACGGGAATGACAAGTGTAAGAATGAAAAATAGTTTGCCTAAAATTGTTTTTGTGGTTGGACCTACCGCTGTTGGAAAAACGGATGTTGGTATTTTTTTGGCCAAAAAATTTAACGGTGAAATAATTAACGCCGATTCTCGTCAGGTTTATAAAGAAATGAATATAGCCACTGCTAAACCGGCACGAGACGACGAAAAAAACAGACAGAAAAATTTTGTGTCGCAAGGTGTGGTGCATCATTTGGTAGATTTTGTTAAACCGAAAGAAGATTTTACTTTATCACATTTCAAAGATCAGGCGAATAAAGCTATTACAGAAATTTTATCACGCGGAAAATTACCAATCGTAGTGGGTGGAACGGGGTTGTATGTTTGGGCGTTGGTGGATAATCTGGACATTCCAAAAGTAGCCCCTAATTTGAAATTCCGAAAAAGTTTTGAAGAAAAAAGTTTGGATGAATTGGTAAAATTATTGCACAATATCGATGTGGAAGCGGCGAAAAAAATTGATTTAAAAAATAAAAGACGCGTCTTGCGGGCGCTTGAAGTGGCGATTAGTAGTGGTGAATCTTTTGCGCGTCAGACTACTAAGTCCGCGCCAATTTATGATTGTTTCCAAATTGGTCTGGCCTGTCCCAGAGAGGATCTTTATCACAGAATAAATATTCGTGTGGATAAGCAGATGGAAGATGGCCTGTTGGAAGAAACAAAAAAATTGTCGCAAAAATATTTGTGGCAGTTGCCGAGTATGAGTAGCATCGGTTACAAACAATTGGGTTTTTATTTGCGAGGTGAGATGAATCTGGAAGAGGCGATAGAATTGTTGAAACGCGATACGAGGCGATATGCCAAAAGACAGATGAGTTGGTTCAAGCGTGACAAAAGGATTGTATGGGTAGCCAACAACGATTGGAAAATGATAGAAAAACTAGTGGGAAGATTTGTTAGTTATTTAGCGGAATCTCATCACCCAATAAATCCAGTTTGTTTCCACTTACCGTGTCGTCGGCGGTCAGGTGCACTTTGGAAACAAGAGTATTTTGAGTGGGATCTTTTTTATTAAGAATCACAGTAAAAGGCAAATCAAGCACATCACTATTTTCTGTCATATCGGCAATTGCCCAAGTGAGATGTTTTGTTTTTGGATCAAATTGTATGGTTCCGGCCGAGGTGGAAGATGGTCCTTGCCAAATGATATCGCCATAAATATCGGCGGAAAGAACAATATTTTTTAGAGGATGAAAAGTGTTGGTAATTATCCAGACTATGTCATGGCTTTCTCTAGATTGGCTATCAGAGCTGATGTCATTTTTTATTTGAATTGCCAAATCTGAATTAAGAGTGATATTTATTGGATTGCCGACAATTGTTTGAATGGCTTTGGTGGCATCGGTAAAAGTCATCTCAGAAGTTATTTGAATTTGATTATTAATAATGTCGTTCCAAGGCGCTTTGTCGCTATTTTTTATTGGTAATTGGAAATCTACCAACACTTCATCGCCGGCTTTAATTTTAGTTAAGGTATTAATTTTTTTACCGTTCCAAGTCAAAGTAGCACGTCTAACAGCATCTGAAATTTGTGAACCGTTCAGAGCACCGTCATTTTTATCTATAATGTCCGGCCAACTCAGGACGCTTTGTTTTTTGTATGATGGACTATCGATAATGAGTTTTATTTGGGCTTTACTGATATCATTTTTGCCGGAGTTTTTTAGAGCAATAGTAAAATTTAAGATATCACCTGGTTTGGACTCGATGTTAGTTAAAGAACCATTGACTGCCGTATTGAGTACCACTGAATTTTTTATTAGCTCGGTATTGAGCACTGATTCGGCTAATAAATAATTGTCGCGTAATGGGGAAGCTAATTTGATTTGCACTTTGAGCGGTAGGTTATTTTCTTCGGTATTGGAAAATTTACCGGTAAAAGTTATTAAAAATTTTGTACTGGCTGTGGAGGCTGTTGCTAATAAATTCCAGACATTTTTTTCCAGTGCCGGAGATGAAGAAGTAATTGAAAAATTGGTCGGAAAAGAAGGTACAACGATCAGGTTTTTTCCAATTAAATTATTCTTACTTTCCACTGAAATGGTATAGGTTGAGGTGGTGTCTAATGGAACTTTATCAAGACCAACCAATGACACGGTAATTGGTGCTTGATCGGGTTTGACGTTGAAGGTAATGATTTTCTGCATCTCGGATTTAATATTTTCAGGTGAATAATTCAAAAAGATTCGCCAAGATTGAGCCTCGCCAATCGAACCAAACAAATTACCGGTAATTTGCAAAGTTTTTTCTTCGTTGGGTTTGATAGTACCGATGTTCCATTCATTTTTTCCGGCATTAGTTGGGTCAAGAGAACTTTGAGAAAAAACAAACCCAGCCGGATAGTTTATTAGTAAACTAGCCTTGTTTAAATTAATATTTTGATTATTTTTGAAAACAATTTGGTAAGTAGTAGTAGCACCGATGCTAAAATTTTCCGGTCCAATTATTTTTAGATCAACTTGGGAATCGGAAAATTTGTTGGTGGTAGGCAGTAAGAAAAATCCACCCCAAGCTAATGCTCCCAAAATGGCAACGGTAAAAACAAATTTAAATAGGCCGACGATAAAAGATCCGCCGCCAGCTTTTTTTATCTGGCGCATATCTGGCATACGGCCATTGTCATCGCGGTAAATATTGGAAAGTTGTCGTTCGATTTTTTCTTCACCGGTATTATCGATTGGTTTGTGAACAGTTGTTTTTGTGGTTCGACGACGGACTTTTTTTGGTTTTTCTTCATTTAAAATATCGGAGGAAATGTTTTCTTCTTGCATAAAGTTGATATTATATTTTTATTTTTCCATTACTACTCCCCAATTGCGATCGGTATCCAAAATCAAAGATGGTATAGAGGCACCATTTTCAGCCAGCTCGATACCTTCACCCTCTTTGTAATTTGATTGCCAATCGGATGGAAAGATAATTTGACTTTCAAATAAACTATTGATGCCGGATTGTTTTTGTACTATTAACTGATAACGTTCGGCATTTTTTGAACCCATTAATTTTATCCAAGAATTATCTTGAGTTGGTTGTAAATCGTTTAGTTTAAAGGGTAATTTGTAAGTAAATTGAATCTGAGAAGTTTGTCCAGGCTCGGTAATCACCCAATTACCAAAGGCGGTTTTATCGAATTCATTTGTGATTTCAGTGCCGGTGTGTTCGTCAATTTTTATTTCTTTTTCGGTTTGTGTCAAAAACTCATCTTGTTTGTAATAATTTTCCGGTACTCTGAAACTGTTTTCATCTGGCCAAGTAAAACCACTAGCGGAAATTAGCTCGCTATTTTTTGGAACATAGACGCGAATATAATCAATATTGGGAACGCCATAAAGTTCTTCACCGGCGTTACCGGTGTGCATGCGCGATATAGTGATTGTATCGGTAATACTACCATCTGTCTGTACCAGTGCTTGGTGACTGATGGATTGTTTTATTTTTGCATCACTTTTTTGTCCTTGAATATTAGTATTGAATATTGCCAAATAATCTTGGCGGCTATTTGTTTTTAAAATTTTACCGCTCCAGCCCATTTGTTCAACCGCGGATTGAGCGCTTTGGTCGGAAAAATATGCCTGTATTTCTTTTTTGGTGAGTGCATCTTGTAGATTTACCAGTAAAGGCAATAAATCTTTTGATTGGCTATTTTGAAAATGTTTAATAAATTGTGGTGCCAAGTCAGAAAGAATTTGTTTTGGTTTGTTGACCTTTTTTTCTGGACCATTTTCTACAACTTGCTGAATGGTAGGCAGAGCGCTGTTAGCCGAAATTATAATTCCACGAGAAATATCAGTAATTGGACCGGTGATTACCAACAACCTTTCTAAAACCGTGGCATTGATAGCGATGACTCCATCTACTGTGACATTGCGACTGTGGCGATAAAACCACATAATTTTTTGCGCACTGGCAGAAAAATCCGGAAACCAATTGGCGTCTTGGAACTCCCAGCGTTTATTGGATAGTAATAGCGGAGTAGGAGGAACTACATATTGGTCAAGTTGACCTTGCAAATCATAACTGCCACCAGCAGGAACATCTAAATTTAAGATTTTTCCATCTTTGATATCCATAATGGCCATACTGCCGATAAAACCACCGGTTGGGCGCAGTTCGTTTGAATTTTGGAAAATCAATAAGTAGCGACGTTGTCCTTGAGCGCCAAATATTTCTTTGAGTGACTCGCCTAAGTCGGCTAAATTTTGCAAATCTTTTAATACGGCTGTAAAAATTATTTTAAACTCTTTAAATGGTCCCTGATAGGCCAACGGCAAAGAGTCTGAACTGACTGTGTTTAATTCGGTCAAGGCTGATTTATAATTTGGTATAGCCGAATTGAGGTGAATTAAAATTATATCCAATCTTACCGATAAAGTGGAGCTGGCGTCGGCTTGGCTTTTGGCTATACCATCGAGTAAATAAGTGTTACCTTGCGCAATTTGTTGACCGGCTAACAACAGCGATTGACGGCTTTTAACCTCATCTTGCAATACTGGAACAACCGAGGCGATTTTTTGCAGAAGCTGATGGTTGTTTTGCATAGTAGCCACGGCGGTGCCAAAGCTGTTGAGGGCATCATTGATGGCACTTTGAGCAGTCGGTAGGTTGGCCTGCATTAGAGCGGCGGTGGAATTTTGCAGGGATAGAAAACCGGCTGTGCTGTCTTGCGCGATCTTGTCTTTTGTTAATATGACATTTTGATAGTAGCTACTTGCTGTACTAGGCACAACTAAGATAAGCAATAAAATAGCCGAAGCGGACGCCAAACGGCGAACAACAAAATTTTCTTTTATGAATGATCGGATAAAATTTCCAATTTTTATTATATCCTGAATTACTCCTTGCCAAGAAGCTTGCCAGTATTTTTTGATATTGTTTATAAAATCCCAAGAAAATTTTTCTTTTTTTATAAATTCTTTTGGTAAAGTATATACTTGTAAAGTTGTGATTTTTTCAGGTTTGGTTACTTCCGGAATTGTCTGGGGTTGAATCGCTTGTATAATATTGTCTTGTGGCAACTCTGTTTTTATTTCAAATGATTCTGTTTTGTCCGATTTAACAAAAATGGGCGTAATATTCTCGGTTGGAGAAATATCGGCAAAAATCTGCTGATCAATATCTTTTGATTCGAAAGATTTTTGATAATGAATGTCCTGTTTTATTTTTTTATAAGCATTTTCAAATTGGCTATTTTTATTTTTTTCCGGTTCGATGGTTGGAACATTGTGCCAAGCTTGAACTGTGTCTTTTTTTAAATTTATTATATGCGATGAGACGATTGGCTCGTGCGCCACATGGTGAACAAAAAATCTTATTGGTGCTACCGGTGCGATTGGTGCCGGGGTGGATGTTGGGATTTGTAGAGATGCCAAATAAACCGAACAAGTGGATTTGTTATGTCCGGGTTTATCACAAAAAGCACAACGACGAAGTTGTGGTCTTTTTTTGAAGAATTTTTTGAATCTCGACATCTTAATTTTTGACTAGATTCCCGCTTTCACGGGAATGACACCCAACAAAACTTTGGTTGAGTTTTATCTTGGTTATTATACACCTTTTTATGATGTCGTGCACGAAGAAAAATGGGTAGTTATCCACTTTTTTTGGTGGTGGAGAGATATATTTGTAAAGTAGCGGAAGCGGTGGTTTTCCAAGAGTATTTTTGTAATAATTTTCGTCCATTTTCTATCAAATTAGTGCGCACTGTTGGGTTAGTTAATATCAAGTTGGCTGACGAAGCTATGGCTTGTGGATCTTTTGGATTAAAATATTCGGCGGCGTCTTGCAAAATCTCCGGCAGACATGTCTCTCGCGATGAAATTACCGGTAAATCATACTGCATCGCTTCCAGTGGCGGCAGACCAAATCCTTCATACAAACTTGGAAAAACATATAGTGAAGCATTGCGGTATAGTTCCGGTAATTCCAAATCCGGCACAAAGCCTGTCAAAATTACATCTCGTGCTTGTTTTTTTTCAATGTAATCGGTTAATTTTTTATAAAAATAATTTTTCTTTCCCACCAACACCAATTGATAGTCTGGGCTATGTTGATCATAAAATATTTTCCAGCCATCAATCAATCTTTCTAAATTTTTATGAGGGTAGGCAACTCCGACATAGAGCCAATAAGGTTTGTGAATACAGTATTTATCATGCAAAGAAAATGGTGCGGCATAATCTTGTGTTGGTTGTGGCGCTAAGTGTGCGGTGATAATTTTTTGATTGTCTACCCCAAAAGTTTTTATAATATCTTGTTTGGTAAAGTTGCTGATAGTGATTATTTTGTTTGCTTTTTTTACCGCATGGTTAAGAATAATCTTGTATGCTTTGTTTTTTAAAAAATAACTAATTGGTCCTAATGTGCTGGCTTGACGGGTGGGAAAATGCAAAAGTAACAAATCGTGTATAGTGACGACAAAGTTTTTGTTATAAAAAAGCGGTATATTCCAGTGAGGGAAGTGCATCAGATCTATTTTTTCTTTGTTAATAATTGTGGACAATACTAATTGCTCCGCCCAACTATACCAATGAATATCGGTCAAAACCTTGCTGAATTTGGGATTATTTGGCTGATAATCTCCCCAATTTTCCTTGCGCAAAAAAATAGTGTATTCATTTTGAGTATCAATTTTTTCCAAATGTAGAATTAATTGTTCGATATATCGCCCCAAACCTCCTTGTTTTGGTCCATACATGCGAGCGTCGATGCCTATGCGCATAAATTTGGATTTATATTTTCTAGGTCGAGTAGGTATTGATTTTCGCAGCCGCGAATTGTCCGAAGAGTTGAGAGTTAAATACTTTTTTTATTTTTTTATACGGCTTCGCAGATATTAATTTTTTTCGCTCAAACTTGTACCGAATTTATCGTTTTGCAGACAGTCTGGTTTGGTTCTCGGTACTTCAAACAATTAGCGCTGCAAAAATCAATATCTGCTCAGCCTATAGGTTGTTATAACATAGTATATCAGAGATGTTCACAAATTGCCAAAAGTGGTTTTTTGCTATATAATAAACGCGTCTAAATATTTTCTATGCCATATTTAAGTCGTCTATTAAATAGTAAGGTGAGCGACAGCACCGATGAGGTGATTGGCCGTCTAGAAGATGTGTTGATCAAGACTAAAGTCGGTGAATATTCTCCTTTGGAATATGTGGTAATCAAAAGACGCCGTCACAAAAAAAGAGTAATCATTCCTTACGACGCCATTGAAAATTTTAGCAGTGAGGAAGTTTCGTTGCGTACTTTGTATTCCAAAATAAATTTTTTAGAAAATATACCGGATGGATATATCCGTTTGAACCGCGATGTGATGGATCAACAAATTGTGGATGTGGCGGGCGCGCGAGTGGTGCGAGTGAACGATCTGCGCATTGGCGATTTTGATGGACGGATGTGTGTATTGGGGATTGATGTTAGTTTTAGAGGGTTATTGCGTCGTTTGGGCGTGTTGTGGTTGGATTTATTCAATTTTTTTAAAGTAAATCTTATAGATTGGCGCAAAGCTCAACCAGTAGAAGGAGTGCTGAAATTAAACAGCGTTTCCAACGATTTAATCAGGTTACATCCGGCTGATATTGCCAATATTATCGAAGAATTGAGTGTCAAGCAAGGTAGTAATTTGGTTTTGTCACTTGATAAAAATATGGCGGCGCGCGTGTTTGAAGAAATTGATCCGGGAATTCAGAAATTATTGATTTCACAATTGAGTCCAGAGCATGCGGCGCGTATCAGTGAACGGATGTCTATCGATGAGTTGGTAGATTTGATTCAATCTTTGCCGGCGCACCAATCCAAACAGCTGCTCGATTTTGTTGAGCAAGATCGAATGAAAAAAGTAAATAAATTATTGAGTTACGAGGACGACACTG
>JAVHSM010000051.1:0-10448 GCA_036172155.1 Candidatus Magasanikiibacteriota bacterium | reverse complement strand
ATAGGACACCAGGCTTCGAACCTGGGGATGTGGGTTCGACTCCTGCCGAGGGCACAAATAAAAAAGACACTATCAAAATTGATAGTGTCTTTTTTATTTGTACAACGAGGCAGGAGTCGAACCAAGGGGTGGTGGGGAAAGTATTTCCCCACATTGCCGAGGAAGGAATACGGAAACCAGAAGGTTTCCGTAGGAGGACCCGCCACGGGTGGGGACGACATTCGACTCCAAGGATAGAAAATACTATAGGTCGTTTCCAGTATAAGACAAATTAAAACTTTTATTGACCAACGGAAAATCCGGAACCATATTGCCTTTACCAGCATAACCAACCGCCGTCCAATTCAAAAATGATGGATCACGCACATCAACACGGCTAATTTTACCATCTTTGTCAGTCGCCGCGATATACACAATCTCACCACGCCAACCCTCAACCATACTAACCGCAAAAGAATTCTGTTTGAATTTTTCAATCGGTACAGTCAACTGATTGTTTTTTGGCAAACTATCAACCACTTTTTTTATAAGTTCAACAGAATTATTCACTTCTTTAATACGCACCATATATCTGGCAAACACATCGCCGGTTTTTTCGGTTTCAATTTTGACATCGAATTTATCGTAAGCACTATATGCAAAATCCACGCGCGTATCCGCCTCGATACCAACCGCTTTGGCCGGCACACCAATCACGCCATGATCCACAGCAATCTGATAACTCAAAGTGCCAGTATCTTTCAAACGGTTCAACACCGAAATATTATTATTGGAAATTTCCATCACTTCATCAAAATCTTTTAACACCAAATCCAAATCTGCAACCAGTTGCTGGCCTTCGTCGATTTTGATATCTTTGCTCACACCGCCCAATACATTCACCCCGCGCAAAAATCTACTACCGGTCAAGCGTTCATTAATTCTGAGCACCACTTCACGCAAACGACTACAATCGGCTAAACCCAAATTATATCCAGTATCACCCAAAATCGCTCCAACATCACCAATATGATTGGCAACCCGTTCTAGTTCAGCAAATATCACTCGCAAATATTTAGCTCGACTCGATACAACCGTGTCACTCAAAGCTTCCAAAACTTGACAAAATGCCAACGAATGAGAAAAAGAACTGTCACCGGAAATTCTTTCCGACAATTTTACTTTATCTTCCAACGGCAACACCTCAAATAATTTTTCACTGCCTTTGTGGGAATAGCCCAAACGTGGTTCCAGTGATAATATCTCTTCACCGGCTACATTGAATCTAAAATGACCAGGCTCAATAATACCGGCGTGCACCGGTCCGACTGGAATTTCATAAATCCCCTCTCCTTCGATTTTTTCAAATACAAATTCACCTTTGGCAATTTCCGGTCTGGTTTTCCAATCAAAATCTTTTCGCAGTGGATACATATTGGTTGGCCAATTTTCATGCAAAATTATACTACGCAAATTGGGGTGACCAACCGGAGTCAAACCAAAAAACGATTTTATTTTCCTTTCAAATACCGAAGCGACATGGATAGAAGTAGTCAACGAAGGAAATTTATCTTTTACCAAAATATATGGCGCCAAAAACATATTTTCTTTTGGTATTCCAAATAAATATACAATCCGAAAAAAACCGGTTTCGGCGCGTTCATCAAAGGCGGTGATAGTTTTCAAAAATAAATTGTGTTGAAAATATAAATCACGACAAGTCTCTGCAATTTTTTCCGGCACCACTTCAAACATGGCCAAATTACCATGAAGCTGCACATTAGTTTTTTCCAGTAAAAATTTTTTAATATTAAAATTTAACATATTAGTTGATAGCGGCGGCGGCCGAATGAATTAAAGCCCAGATTGATTGAGGTAAATAGAAACTACCGACCAATAACATAACAACCAAAACTACCACTGGCAAAACCGTATACATACTGGCCTCGCCTTTTACCAAACCATCAGCTGGCTGGCCAAACAACATATCGACTGCGCGTTTCAAAAACCCGATGAAGACCAACACCAACGCGATCATTGCCAACACCACTATATACCAAAAGTTGCCAATACCGGCCGACAAAATATTAAATTCAGAAATAAAGATACCAAATGGCGGCACGCCAGTAATCGCCAAGACGCCAACCAAAAACATAATCGAAGTAACCGGCAGTAAAGAAAAGACACCTTTCACATTGAAAATTTTGGTAGAGCCATATTTCAACATTATATTTCCCGATGACAAAAATAGAATGGATTTGGCCAGTGAATGATAAATCATATGTACCAGAGCAAATATTGTTCCGACTCCACCAAAACCAAAACCCAAAGCCATAATACCAACATGTTCAATACTGGAATAGGCAAATAAACGCTTGTAATTCCTTTGCACCAAAATAATGAAAGCCGGCACGACGATAGAAATAATACCAAAGAAAATCATTAAATTTTGCGCGAAGCTTGACCCAATCGCCGCGTCCACAATAAATTTATAGCGCAGGATAGTAAGCAAAGCGACATTCAACAACGGACCGGAAAATAATGCGGCCACTGGAAATGGAGCCTTATTATAAGCATCCGGTTTCCAAGTATGCATCGGCACAAAACCGGCTTTGGTGCCATAGCCTACTATCACAAAAATAAAAGCGATTTTTGCAATCAAGGGATTAAGGTGAACAGCATTATTCAATAAAATTTGCCAACTGATAAAATTATTAATACCGGCACCGGTAACCGAGGTAAAAAATAACATTGAGCCAAAAAATCCGAGAAGTAAACCAATAGAATTCAAAATCAAAAATTTCCAAGCCGCTTCGATAGTCGCCGCTTTGTTATAAAAACGAATCAAAAATGTGGTGGACAAAGTCGTGGCCTCAATCATAATCCAAGTAAATATTGGATTCACAGTAGCCACGGCCAAAAGCATCGCGGCAATAAATAAATTGAATAATAAATAATATAATTTTATCTGAGCAAAATTGACATAGTGTTTGTCGGCTTCAACGCGTAAATATCCCACTGAATAAACAGCAGCCGCTAAACCAACCACCACCGTCGTCAACATTACCAAAGTACTGAGAGAATCAACAATAAAATATGGTTCAAAAAAATAATTGCCGTTGGCGACAACTTGAAAAAAAATAAAAAATCCAGCAACCAATTCGACGGTAGAGGCAACTATCGTGAAAAATTCCAATAAACCGGTGCGTTTTTTTACAAAAAAACAGAGAGCCGTGGCCAATAAAGGAGAAATAATTAATGCTAATAAAAACATAATATTTATTCAATTAATTTTTTCATTGAAGTTACATCTAATGTGCCAAATTGTTTGTAAATCAAGGTTACAAAAACCGATGAAATCAACACCCAAACCAAAATATTAAAGGTGATACCAAACTGCAAAGCCGGACTTTGTTCCAAACCGGCAAACAAGGCAAAACTAACAATCGAATTTTCCAATGATAACACGCCCAAAATTTGAGACAAGGCGCCTTTTCTGTTTATCAAAACAAACACCGACACAAAGATGGAGGCCAAGGATAACAACAACAAATCCGAACTCACTTCATCAAAAGATGTCAAAGCTTTTAAAAAAATTATTCTGACTATCATCACAATCAAAGCGACCGACAATAAAGTCAATGGGGTGTTTAGATAAGTGCTAGCCGAAAATTGTAGTTGGTTTTTTTTGATTAATTTAGTAAAGAAAAACGGAGCGATTATTCCTTTCACTACGATAGTACATATCACTGCCAACAAAAGCAGGACGGAAAAGTTGGAGAACAGCGACAACAATAATAGAGCGCCAATCGCCAAGGACTGAAAAATATATAGACAAACCGCTAAAAAATTTTTCTTTACCAGATGCAGGGATACACCCGAGATAAAAACTATTGACCCTAAAATGAATAATAATTGTGATGAATTCTCAAACATACATTAAAAAATTAACCCAATAGCGATAGCGCTAATAACAAAAGATGTGAATAATAAATCAGGCAATCTAAAAAATCTAAACTTGGCTGTAATCGATTCCAAAGTAGCGATACCAAAACAAAGTAATAAAATCTTGATCACAAAATAAATTAAAGCTATCAACATAGATTGAAACGACAAACTGACGGCAATTCCAAACGGAAAAAATAAATTAGCCGCTAACGCCAAAAATATCAAAAATTTATTAGCCACCGCCCATTCCATCATCGCCAAACCTTTACCGGAATGTTCAAGTAACATCGCTTCGTGAATCATAGTCAGTTCCAAATGTGTGGCAGGATTATCAAAAGGAAAACGAGTGGTTTCGGCCAACATCGAAATAATAAAACTGAAAAATGCTAATATTATCGAAGGCAAATAACGCATCGGTGCATTCAACCCAAAATTGGCAATGCCAAACAAATTGGTAGTATGGCTAACCAAAGCTAATGTCAGTAGAGAACAAATCAAGCCACCTTCGGTCAAAGCCGCCACGGTCATTTCACGGCTAGAACCAAAACCACCAAATCCGCCGCCTGTATCCATGCCGGAAAGCGCCAAGAAAAAAGTGCCCAGTGCCAACAAATAAATAACTACGAGAAAATCACCTAAAAAATTATTTTGTGTAACCAATGATAAAAGCGGAATACTCGCCCCGACAATTATAGTTAAAGCCAAAATAATATAAGGACTAAATCTAAAAATCCAAGAAGCATCATTACTAATGATCTCATCTTTATGAAATAACTTTCTCAAATCTCGATACGGTTGAAAAATACTAGCCCCTTGGCGATTTTGAAATTTAGCTTTTATTTTTCTAGTAATACCAATAAAAAGCGGAGCCATTACCGGAATGAAAATTATTTGAATTATCCAAGCAAAAATTGAAACCATACAATTCTTTCTTTAAATTACAAAAAATAATAACAACCCAATCAACACCAAAAATATATAAAGAATATATAAATTGATATTGCCACTTTGAATTTTTTTGGTTTTTTCAGAAATCTTCAAAATAAATTCTTGTACCGGTTTATAAAAGAAAATTGCGTAAACATCTTTTAGCTCAAAATCGACAGTACTATTTTTTGGAAAATATCGTAAATTAGCATCACGATATTCCACTTCGGACTGTTGAGATGGTCGTAAAATGCCTTTAAAAATAACCACAATAGAGCGAGCAAAGCCGGTCGAGGTGATTTCCATTCTCGGAGTCAAATTGGTGCCACAATCCCAAGTAGTCGATCTTGTCACCTTTTGTTTTCTAGTTACTAAATAAACCATTACACTAATTATCGTGGTCGCTATCACAATAGCGCCAAAGGCCGTAGGCAACGACATCGTGGCGAAATTATTGGCATTAACAATACTTAAATTGGTAGAGATAGCCGGCACTGCATTTTTTAAATTATTCAAACTAATGGCAATGCTGGCAAACATATTGGAAACCCAACCGGCCGACACACCCAGTATCAAAGCCACCAGAGACAAAGCCGCCATACCAAATCTCATCACGCCACTTACTTCATGAACACCCTTCACATGCGCACTGCGCGGACGAGCCAAAAAGGTGGCACCAAAAACTTTCACAAAACACATCACTGCCAAACCGCTAGTAAAAGCCAGCGAACCAATTGCCAAAATAAATAATAATTTGATCAAAGTACCTACTGCCGCCACACCATTAAACAAAGATTGGAAGGTCAGCCATTCACTGGCAAAACCATTGAAAGGAGGCAAAGCCGAAATAGCCATCGAACCTATCAAGAAAAAGAAGGCAGTCTGAGGCATATATTTTATCAAGCCACCATAGTCTTCAATATTACGAGTGTGGGTTTGTGAAATGACCGAACCAGCTCCCAAAAACAACAGGGCTTTGAAAACCGCATGGTTGATAGTGTGATAAAGTGCCGCCAACAATCCAAGCACGGCCAACGATTTCATCCCCAAAGATAAAAACACCAAGGAACTACCCGCCCCGAGCAAAATAATCCCAATATTTTCAATACTATGATAAGCCAACAATCGTTTGAAATCGTGCTCAGACAAAGCATATAACACGCCGAGTAGCGAAGAAACTGCGCCGATAGCCAACACTAATGCACCCCACCACAGCGGAGTAGATGGCAAAATATCAAAACCCATTCTTACTACCATATATATACCCGTCTTGATCATCACACCAGACATTAGAGCGGATACATGTGACGGAGCGGCCGGATGGGCTTTTGGCAACCAAATATGAAATGGAATAATACCAGCCTTAGTACCAAATCCAATCAAAGCACAAATAAATATTACACTCTGAATAAATACCGAGGCGCCAGACATATTATTCTTTATTACTTCAAAATCAAACGAACCGGTAATTTTATATAGAAGTAAGAAGGAAAAAATGATAAAAGCAGTACCAATATGAGTCATGACAAAATATAACAAACCGGCTTTGATATTTTCTTCTTCACGATGTTCATAAATAACCAAAAAGTAAGAGGATAATGACATTATTTCCCAAACGATCAAAAACAGCAGAGTATTGCCGGCTGAAGCCACCAAAATCATGCTACCAATAAACAAATTATAGAAAAAACCAAGCACGCCCAAGTTATATTTATTATAGTAGTGTTTCACATAACCCAAACCGTAGATGGAACAGAACAAACCCAATAGTGAAATTACAAAAATAAAAAAAGCTGATAATAAATCAACTCGAAAAGTCCAAGATAAAAATTGAGCGCCACTGAACAACTCAATAGTCTGAGGAGTTTTGGTTATCAAAACATTACTGGAAAAAATCAGAGCCACTACTGAACCCAAAATCGCCATCCCATTCCCCCACCAATTGGATAGTTTATCATTTTTATTAAACAACAACACACCAACCGCTCCGGCCAAAAATAATCCAACCGAAGTAACAAAACCAAAAGATGTAAATAAATAATTAAGCATATTTTATTTATTTTGAGATTTTTTAGCATCCATATCATTAAAAATGGACAACAAAGATTTTAAAATAACCATTGGTGATGGTGGATCGCCCGGAATCTGGTAATTCACCGGTACCACATTTTTCGCACCATCCATTACTGCGTATGAACCTTTGAACAATCCACCGGAAATTGCATCGTCACCGACGGCCACTACAATCTTTGGCTCCGGCATAGCTTCATAAGTGCGCATTAAACCTTGTACTATATTGCGACTCACCGGTCCGGTCACTATCAACATATCGGCATGGCGTGGAGAAGCCACAAAATGCACACCAAAACGCTCGACATCATAGTAAGAGTTACCTAGAGCCACTAATTCTTGTTCACAGGCGTTGGTCGAGCCAGCAGTGACCACACGGATGGCCAATGAACCGTTGAATAATTTTTTTACTTTCTTTTCGATCTCCTTACCGACGACTGAAATGTCGTTGGTCGCTAATATTTTATCAACACTCACCAAAACCTTGGGAGTGGAAAATATTTTGGTAAATAAATTCATAAAATTTACTTGAAAAGTGTTTGTTTAAAACAGAACCACATTACCATAATTTTAAAAAATTTACAAGACCCCCATGTGCGAAAAATTTTCCAACTTTTTTGATAATTATTTTTATAAAAAAATAATTTTACCTCACCCTGTGCACAACTTTGCTTGACACTATTTCATTTTTTTACAAAAGGCTCTATAATATATGTAAGGTCGAAGAAAATATTTTTTACAACAATGCTTGTCTTGTAAAAAATACTTCTCAAAATTTTTTCTCGCACTCGCGAGTAGGAAAAATTAATTTCTCTCAACTTAATGAGAGTAAAACCAGGAGGTGAAATTTATGGCAAAAGCTAAAGCTAAAAAGAAAGTTTTAAAGAAGAAACCAGTAGCTAAAAAGAAAAAAGTTGCTAAGAAAAAGAAAAAATAGTTCTTACTGAAAATCCGCCTTATAAAGCGGATTTTTTGTTGCGTGTTTTTTGTATAAACATATATTGACCGTATCCATTTATAAAGATATAATTTGACTATCTAATAGACTGTCATTCCGAGCGAAGGCTCGCGCCGTAGTCGAGGAATCCCTTAAACAATATTAAGCTGTCAGTAAATTTTATGAATCTGAATTTTAACAAACAAAAACTTGAAGAAAAAATCAAAGAAATGACAGTCGGTGGTGCTAAGAAACTGCATATTTTAGCGGATTTTGATAAAACCTTTACTACCGGCGCGACTATCAATGGCATCAAGGTTTCTTCGGTTATTGGCCAGCTTCGAACCGGCGGATATTTAACACCCAATTACAAAGACGAGGCTTTCGCTTTATTTGAAAAATATGGACCGACAGAAAATAATCTCGCAATCCCACGCGCGCAGAGATCGGCGAAAATGGAAGAATGGTGGACAAAACATCACGAATTACTGATCAAATGTCGACTCAACAAAAACGATATGGACACGGTAATAAAAGCCGGTCACATGCAATTCCGAGGAGGTACAGACATTTTTTTCAAATTATTAAAAAAATATGAAGTACCGGTGGTGATTATGTCCGGCGCACCGGCCTATATGATTCAGAAACAATTTGAATTGGCCGGTATTCTTTTTGACAATATCCATATCGTCGCCAATTGGTACGAATATGATCAAAACGGCTATATGACTGGCTTTAAAAAACCTATTATTCATTCACTCAACAAATATGAAGTAATTTTGCGCGAATTTCCTTTCTTTAATCAAATCAAAGAGCGAACCAATGTAATTTTATTGGGTGACCAAGTGGACGACCTCGGTATGATTGAAGGTTTTGATTATGAACAGCTACTGACTATAGCATTCGCGAACAAACCCGAGGATGAAACCAAACTTGCCAATAAATTTGATCTGACTATTGGTGACAGCGGCAATTTTAATTTTATAAATGAAATAGTCAACAAAATATTATGACAACTGAATTACAAAAAACAGAAAAAGTGGAATTCTCACTTAAATTAGTAGTGGTTCTAACTTTATACCTAGTTTCATTATTTGCTTCCAATACTATCGGCTCAAAACTAATGCCATTTATTTTGGGAACCCAACTGTCCGTTTCGGTATTTTATTTCCCGTTTGTATTTTTAACCACTGATGTCGTCGGCGAAGTCTATGGTAAAAAAACTGCCCGCTTATTTGTCATAGCCGGCGCATTGAGCATCACTTTATTTTTATTTTACAGCGCTATTTCTGGCATCGCCCCTTGGGGTCCGCGCGCACTTTGGATGAAAGATAGTTACAACCAAATTTTTGGTTTAACAGCCCGCATCTCTATCGCTTCACTATTGGCCTATGTTATCGGTGAATATCAAGATGTACTGGCATTTTTCTTCTTTAAACAAAAAACTAATCTTGGCAGTAAATTTTTCTGGATTCGGTCCAATCTCTCCAACATCTGGTCACAATTTTTGGACACCGTGATTTTTATGTTTGTCGCTTTCTATGGAGTATATCCACTACGAATATTACTACTAATTATTTTACCTTGGTGGATATACAAAGTAGTAATGGGCTTTTTCTATACTCCATTGAGTTATGTCGGCATTCGCTTATTAAGAGGAAAAAAATATGTTAGTGAAACCAACCAGAACAACGCTGTTTAAGGAAAACGGCAATCTCTATTCTTTTTTGGATAAACATCTTCCAAAATTAAAAGAAAAAATGGTTGTCGTGGTTACTTCCAAAATTGTCGCTTTGTCCGAAGGTAGATTTTGTATTGTAAAAAATGAAAAAGAAAAAAACGCAATAATAAAAAGCGAAAGTGAATGGGGAATAAAAACTAAATATGTTTATTTGACTATCAAAGACGGCGATGTCTTGGCCAATGCCGGCGTAGACGAATCCAATGCCAATGGTAAATTAATTTTATTACCAAAAGATAGTTTTGTGGCGGCCGATAAAATCCGTACCTATCTAATGAAAAAAAATAAACTAAAAAAACTAGGAGTAATAATCTCCGACAGTCGCCTGTTACCACTACGCGCCGGCGTGGTCGGAGTCGCTCTCGGATATGCAGGATTCAAAGGTATAAAAAACTACATCGGGAAACCAGATCTATTTGGCCGACCATTTGAATTCTCCAAAACCGACATCGCCGACAGCCTCGCCACCGCCGCCGTATTGGTAATGGGCGAAGGCACCGAAAAACAACCTCTCTGTCTGATATCAGATGCGCCAGTTGAATTCGCCAACAAAGCCAATCGCAATGAATTAAAAATAGATATCAAAGAAGATATCTATAAACCTTTATTTGAGAAAATATAGCTCGGTGCCACCTATTGTTTTGAGCGGGTTATGAGCCAAGGCTCATCCTTTTGCCCTCGCTGGCAAAAAAGCGAAAAATAATAGGTGGTGCAGAGCGTAAAACGAAGCACAAAAAAATTGTTTACAAAACTGGCTATATCTTAAACGGTGGCTGCACAGTCACTGTTTTTATTTCCTCACCCGTCGCCGTTTTAAAAGTAAAAGAAGTAGAACACAAACAGATA
>JAVHSM010000050.1:0-10449 GCA_036172155.1 Candidatus Magasanikiibacteriota bacterium | reverse complement strand
TTTTTTCTTTTTCCAAAAATATGTTATAATAAATACATAAAAAATTTCTATGTGGCTACTCATCGTTCAACGCGTTTTACTTGATGCTATTTTGGATTTATTGTATTTTCCGCTGTGGTGGTACACCGGCGGGGTGGTGCATTCGATTCGCTGGTGCGCGGATTTTTTTCGCGATGGCAACCGCACCTTGGCGCCAGGTTTGTGGTTGAAAAATTTATTTGTGCCGATGTTTGGCCAGTATGATTGGCAGGGGAGGATCATCAGTTTTTTTATGCGTTCGGTGCAACTGATATTTCGCTCTATCGCGTTGTTGTTTTGGTTTTTTATTTGCGCGAGTTTGTTTCTCGTTTGGTTGATATTGCCGGCGATTATTTGTTTGGGATTTGTTCGATCATTTTTAAGATAATATGTTATTTGATAAAACACAACCAATTCCATTGCTGTCTTGTTCCGCCTGTAAAGCGATCGGCTTTGTTGGTTTTAATAAATGTCAAGCTTGTTCCGGTATGTCGGTTGGTCATTTCACGCGCGACCATTGGTTGTTTTGGCGTTATCCGCTGACGCGTTATCATTTGAATTTGTTCAAAGCACGTCGCATTTTTAATAAAATTCGTTTTTTTACCATACTCATTTTGTGGCTCAATGCTTGGGGTTGGACAATATATTTTGGTTCGCGACAAAATATCAAATTTAATTATTCGTACGTTTTTGATCTTTCATATTGGTATTCTTTTTTGATAAATTTCAAAGGAATAGTTGGAGTACTTTTTTACGGTGGGGTATTGTTATTGTTGTATTTGTGGTATCGCGCCATTGTTCAACACATAAAAAAAGGCAATGTGGAGCGTTATCATTATGATCAATACGCGGCTGAACAAAAACCAGCTGAAAAAAATACTGTTGAAGATTGGCCGCAAGCCAAAAAAATAAAATTAAAAAAGAGGATCAATATCGCCGATACTTACACCGATGAAGCGATGACTGTATTGGCAGAGGCGTATAGAGTGGCCGACAAAAGCGGTCTAGGCAAAGTGACACCGGAGCATCTGTTTTTTGCGTTGCTTGGTTCGAATCGTATCGCCAATGTGTTTACGCGTTTGGCCATTCCAGCCACTTCATTGCAAAAAACTTTGGCCAATGTGCTGGGGGCGGCACCATCTTCGTCTGGACAGGTGGACAAGACTACTATGCCGTTGATTTCATTTGAATTCCAACAAGTTTTGTTTAGTGCTTATGAAGAAGCGTATAGCGCTCATCAGGAATATGTGAGTGTCACCGAGATGCTTTTATCTACTATCAAACAATCCGAACAGTTGCAAGAAATTCTATTTGATCTGGCTGTGGACAAACAAAAATTATTAAATGTCGTGGAGTGGGCGAGAATTCGCGAGCGTTTGTATCGCCAATATGTGAAATTTAGTAAAGCCGCCGCTGGTCGTTCCAAAGTGGGGATGGACAAAGCGATGACTGCCGTGCAAACTCCGTTTCTCAATAATTTTAGTGATGATCTGACCATTCGCGCACAATTTGGAAATCTAGAAACTTGTGTGGCGCGTGAGGAAGAGATCGAAGAAATTTTTCGTATCGTAGAAGGTGGCGGACAAAATGTAATTTTGGTTGGTGATAACGGGGTTGGCAAAAGTAGCGTCATCGAAGGTATCGCGCAAAAAATGGTGGAAGATGATGTGCCGGATCGTCTCAACGACAAACGCTTGGTGCGTCTGAGTGTGCCAAAATTATTGGCGGGTACGACACCGGCTGGTGCGGTGGAGCGATTGATTGGTATTATGAATGATATTGGTCGTGCCGGAAATGTGATTTTATTTATTAGTGGTATTCATGAATTGACTGGCGTTTCGGCTGGTGGTGAAACTGGTAGTCTGGATGTGGCCGGTACTCTGAATGAATATTTGGGCAGTGGTCGGTTTTTGACTTTTGCCACGACTTCGCCGGATGAATATTCTCGTCATATTGTCAGTTCACCTTTGGGAAATCTTTTTGCCAAAGTGGAAATAAAAGAGATGGACGAAAATCAGGCGATTCAAGTATTGGAATCAAAAGTTGGTAATGTGGAATACAAACAAAATGTTTTCTTTTCTTATGATGCGGTGGCCAAATCGGTACAATTAGCGGCCAGATTTTTGCATGAATCATATTTGCCTGGTAGTGCGCAAGAATTAATGACCGAGGCGGCGTCGTATACTCACAGTAAAAAAGGTTTGAATAGTTTTGTGACCGGTGAAGAAGTGGCGGCCGTGGTAGCACAAAAAACCGGTGTTCCAGTGACCACAGTGTCCGCTGATGAAAGTACTAAATTGATGCACTTAGAAGATGCCATGCACAAGCGTGTGATTGGTCAGGTTGAGGCGGTAGATTTGGTGGCCAATGCTTTGCGCCGTGCGCGAGCTGAAATTCGTTCGACCACTCGGCCAATTGCTAACTTTTTGTTTATGGGTCCAACTGGTGTCGGAAAAACCGAACTCGCCAAGACTATTGCCGAAGTTTATTTTGGTGGCGAGGAGCGCATGGTGCGTTTGGATATGAGTGAGTACCAAGACAAAAGTAGTATCTACCGTCTGATTGGTACCCCTGGTCAAGTGGGCAGTGGTATGTTAACCGAGGCAATTCGTCGCAATCCTTTTTCTTTATTGTTGCTTGATGAAATGGAAAAAGCGGACAAAGATATTTTAAATTTATTTTTGCAAGTGATGGACGATGGCCGTCTGACCGACAGTGTTGGTCGCGTGATTGATTTTACCAATGTGATTCTGATCGCTACTACCAATGCCGGCACGGCTTATGTACAGGAACAACTGCGCGCCAATGTGACTACAGCTGTTATCAAAGATAAATTATTACACGGTGAACTCAAACAATATTTCCGTCCGGAATTTTTGAATCGTTTTGATGGGATTGTGTTGTTTAAAGCTTTGAACCGTGCGGATATTATTCAAGTCGCCGGTTTGATGTTGAAACGAATTGGTAAGGACTTGGAAACCAAAGGTATTGAACTGAAAGTAGAACCAGCTGCGATGGAATTTTTGGCGGATGTCGGTTTTGATCCGGAATTTGGTGCTCGTCCGATGCGTCGTGCTTTGCAAGAAAGAGTGGAAAATCAGTTGGCGGAATTATTACTGTCCGGCAAAGTAAAACGACGCGATACGGTGGTGATAGGGCAGGGCGGGGTGATTAAGGTAATGAATTAATTTGTTCTGTCTGTCATTTAGTTCGTTCGTCTGTCATTCTGAGCGAAGGCTCGCGCTGCAGTCGAAGAATCCCTTAACAATCATCATTACACCAAGGGATTCCTCCGCTCGTCGCGAGACTCGGTCGGAATGACAAAAAATATTAATGTTATGATCTATTTTTTTTCTGCTATACTGCTATCGGTAATATTTACTCTGCTGATAAAAAAACTCGCTGAGAAATTGCAAATCGTAGATCGGCCAAATCAAGATCGCAAACTTCACCAAAAAGCCACACCGCTATTAGGTGGCACGGCCATTTTTATATCATTTTGGCTGGTGGTTTTTTATTTGTATAATTTTAGCGGGTTGGTTTTAAAACATTTTAGCGTTCGTCAGTTGTGGTTGATTTTTTTTGCCAGTTTGATTTTGATAATTCTCGGCTATTGGGACGACAAAAGACAATTGTCTTATAAATGGCGTTTGTTGGTTTCTGTATTAGCTGTGTTATTGGTTTTGGTAGGTGGTTTGAATTTTGATGGTGTTACCAACCCACTTGGTGGGACAATCGGTCTTGATTTTTGGAAAATTCATACGGAATTTTTTGGTACGATATTGGTGGGGGTGAGCATTTTGGCTTTTTTGTGGTTGTTGGGAATGATTTATACGGTGAAAATTTTGGACGGGTTGGACGGATTAGCGACCGGTGTTTGTACTATTGGTGCGTTGGCGATCGCGGCCTTGGCCGGTGGTACTACGAAATTTTTTCAGCCGGATGTATCTGTCGTTGCTTTGATTTTAGCGGGTGCTTGTGTCGGGTTTTTATTATTTAATTTTTATCCGGCAAAAATATTTTTGGGAGAAGGTGGAGGGCAATTTCTTGGTTTGATGCTGGGAGTGCTCGCTATTATTGCCGGCAGTAAAATCGCTATTGCTTTGCTGGTGATGGCTGTTCCGATTATTGATCTGATTTGGGTGATATCTGGCCGTTTAAAAAATGGACAATCGGTTGCTACGGGTGATCGTCGCCATTTACATTTTCGTTTGGTTGATAGTGGCCTCAAACAATGGCAAGTGGTTTTATTATTTTATATACTTTCCGCCCTGTTTGGTTTTTCCGCTTTATTTATGAGTAGTGTATTCAAATTATTGTCACTGTCATTTTTAATTTTATTAATTGTTATTTTAGAAATTTATATTTCTACCCACCGGCAATATGTCCGAAAATGAAAAAAGTAGTATAAGCAAATTCCATTTATTTTTTTGGGCGATAATTATCGTATTGTTTGTGGTGTTAAAATTGTATTATGATTTTTATTGGCCGACTGCGACCGTAAGAATAAAAAATAAAGATCTTTCGGTGTCGGTGGCCAATAATTTCAAACATTGGGAAAAAGGTTTGGGTGGCAGAAAAGATTTGGGAAAATATGATGGTATGCTGTTTGTATTTCCAACTGTCAGCCAGCATGTGTTTGTGATGCGTGATATGCGTTTTTCGATTGATATTGTTTGGATAAAAAAAGGCGTGGTGGTGGATATTGCTCCCAGCCTTCCATTAGAGCCAAATAGTACCGAGTTACAGCTCACTCCGTATCCGGCGCGTGACGATTCAGATCAAGTGTTGGAATTACCATCTGGTACAGCTCAGACTTTGAATTTGAGGTTAGGTGATAAAGTGAATTTGGTTAAATAAATGATTGTCATTCCCGCGAAAGCGGGAATCTTAGTGGTTTGTAAGTCAAATATTGACATTTCTTCGCTTTATGTTATAATGAACATGTTTTAAATATTAAGAAAGCCCAGCTAGCGCAACTTCGATGAACTAGATTGAGCCTATACTAAGCAAAATTATGATCTCTATTATTGCAACCGGCGGTAAACAATATATTGTTAAATCCGGTGATAAACTAAAAGTTGAAAAATTAAAAGAAGGTATTTTGGATGCCGTAGTTGGAAACGACTACAAATTCGACAAGGTGCTTTTGAAAGCTGATGAAAAAGGCGGAAGTCTAGAACTTGGCAAGCCATATTTGGCTGGCACAGTCGTCACCGGCAAGATTTTGAAACAAGGAAAAAATCGTACAGTGCGCGTGGAGAAATTCAAGAGTAAAGTACGCTTCCACAAAGTTCACGGTCAGAGACAAAGATTTACCGAAGTGGAAATCGCCTAAAAATTTCAAAAATAAAATCTCCTGTAACGGGAGATTTTTTTGTTTTTAATTTATATCCTATTTTTCAGCGCGCTTCCCAATGTGATCTCATCGCTATATTGCAAATCGGATCCCATCGGCAGACCTCTGGCCAGTCTGGTGATTTTTATTTGCGGGTTGATTTGTTTTATTTGCTTTTCCAAATATAGCATGGTGGTTTCGCCGGGCATGTCCGGGTTCAAGGCTAAAATTATTTCTTGGATATTTTGTGAGTTTTTTATTTTTTGAAACAGCTCGTTAATTTTTAAATCTTTCATTATATTTTCATCGCCGGCGTCGATGGTGCCGCGTAGTATGTGGTAGGTGCCGTGGTAGGCGTCGGTTTTTTCTAGGGCGACGACTGCTTGGGCGGAATCTACTATGCAGATTTGATTGTGATCACGTTTTTTGTCGGTGCAAATTTCACAGGGATTAAAATCCGAGAAGTTCCAACAGGTTTCGCAACTTTTTGTATTCTTCAAAAGATTATCCAAAGCGATTTTTAATTCGTTTACTTCCGAGCGCCCGGATTTTAGTAAATAAAAAACATACCGTTCGGCCGTATGTTGTCCGACTGACGGTAGTTTTTTTAAAGTCTTGATTAATTTGTCGATGGAAGGGGAATACATTTTAACTCAAACCAGGAATGTTAAAATCACCGGATTGTTGCATCTTCATAGCGATGGTGCGTTGCATTTTTTTCAAAGCGTCGCCATGCGCTTCTTTGACGGCTTTTTCCAATTCGGTTTTTTTATCTACGGATAACATAGCGTTGTCTATCGCCAAGCCGGTCATTTCCAAATTGCCATTCATAGTCAAAACTACTTTGCCTCCAGCTTTGTCCACAGTAACGGTTTCATCACCGATTAAATTTTGTAATTTTTTACCTTGTTCGCGTAAATCTTTAAACTGTTTTAGCTTTGAAAACATTGACATATGTTTGTTGTATTTTATCTGTCATTCCCGCGAAAGCGGGAATCCAGGATTATTAAATTAAATTAATTTTTATTGTCATTGCGAGCCATAGGCAAAGCAATCCCATGGGATCGCCACGTCACTTTGTTCCTCGCGATGACAGTATTAATATTCTGGTTGATTATTTTGCTGATAATTTCCTGGTGGTTTTGTGAAAGCCGATTTCGGTTTCAAGGCTTGTGGAGCGTTGCTAGTCGGTGCGGATGCGGAATAAGTGGTATCAAGATTGCGAAATGATGCCAAATGTTCGGCAAAGGCGGTTTTGACCATGCCGGTAGGACCATTTCTGTGTTTGGCAATATGGATCTCGGCAGTGTTGCGTTCATCAGGTGGAATTTCTTCCAAACGATAATTGCGATCGGCGGCTTTACGGTAAATAAATAATACTACATCGGCGTCTTGCTCGATAGAACCGGATTCACGTAAGTGAGATAATTTTGGAATAGCCGGTTTACTTTGTTCTACAGTACGTGACAACTGAGACAGTGCCAAGATTGGAATGTTGAGTTCGCGCGCCAGAGCTTTCAAACCACGGGAAATTTCCGCGACTTCTTGCACGCGATTTTCTGTTTTGCCATTAGTCGAACCCATCAACTGTAAATAATCGATCACAATTAAAGCTAACCCGTGTTCACTTTGTAAACGACGCGCTTTGGTGCGTAATTGTAAAATATTTAAACTACCAGAATCGTCGATATATATCGGAGTTTCAGACAAGACACCAATCGCATGACCAATGCGTGGGAAATCGTCATCCTCGGCACGATCCGAAAGTCGCCCAGTGCGCATACGCCACAAATCAATGCCGGCTTCGGAACAAAGCATTCTATCCACCAACTGCTCCTTGCTCATTTCCAGAGAAAACATGCCGACTGGTTTTTTTTGTTTGGTGGCAATGTTGCGGACAATATCCAAAGCGAGAGAAGTTTTTCCCACACTGGGACGAGCGGCCAAAATTATTAAATCAGATTTTTGCAATCCGGCCAATAAATCGTCTAATTTGGTAAAACCGGTAGGCAGACCGCGTAATTGCCCTTTGTTTTTGTGTAGTTCATCGATACGATCAAAAGCATCCGACAATATATTGCGAATCGGAGTAAAAGTTTGTTTAAAATGAATAGAGGAAACAGCGAATAAACTTTGTTGGGCATCATCCAAAACTTTTTCAATATCATTTTCTTCCTCATAACCAAGACGAGAAATTTCGTTTGAAGCCAAAAGCAAACGTCGACGCACAGCTTTGCGGTGGACGATGTTGGCGTAGTTCACGACGTTGGAAGCGGTTGGGACAGAATTAACCAACGAAGCTAGGTAGGTGCGGCCACCACACATTTCTAAAATACCTTTTTCTTCCAAGCGGGTGCTCAAAGTAAGTAAATCAGCCGGTTCGTTTTTGGAATATAGATCAGAAATAACTTGAAAAATACGACTATGTGCATTTTTATAAAAATCTTCCGCGCGAATCACATCGGCAATTTTCAACATCGCGTCTTTGTCCAGCAACAAAGAACCCAAAAGAGACATTTCGGCCTCGAGACTTTGTGGTGGTATTTTGTCTAGTTCGTTTTCGGTTTTCATAAGGTTTGTATATGTTATCCCAAAGCCATTTTTTGAGCAAGTGAGGATGGGGGTGAATTGTGATTAAGGTGTGCATATTTTTTGCTCTTTTTACTGGTTCTGCTATAATACTCATTAATTATGCGCAATTCAAAACTATTTAAGGGGGTCGCCATGGCTGTGGTATTGTCTAGTTTGGTTTATACCAATTTAGTGTTTTGGCATAGCGCATTTTTTGGTTGGTTGATTCTCTTGACTGTCTGTCTATACACCGGAGCCGAGGCCCATAATTTTTTAAACAAATTTTTTAATTTATCCAAATCTTTGAGAATTCGCGTTTTAGCGATTTTTTTAGTGTTGCTTATTTGGGGGAGTGTCGCTGGGATGTTGGCTTTGATTTTTAAAATGTCTTCTTTTGTTTTGACAGTGTCTGTTTTGATAACCATTCTTGGTTTTGATTGGTTAAATTTGTTGGTAGGGGAACGGATAGAAATAATTCCAGAGATTGATGATGAAAACAAAAAGGTTTTGGAAGAATTTCCAGCTGCCAAATTGGGAGTATTGTTGTATATAATTTTGATTTTAGCAGGGTTTTATTTCTTGGCCAATTCTCAAACCAGTGCCGCAATTTTAACCCCTTGGCAAGTGATACCCACTCATTATATTTGGATATTTTTTGCGGCGACTTTGGTTTTAGGGCTGTTGATTTTTTCTAAATTAAAATCTGGTGTTTTATTATTTTTGTTGATATTACATTCTTTACTGTTACACGCTTATTTGCCGCTCACCCATGTTTTATTTTATGGTGCCGACGGTTGGCGTCATCTGGCACTGGAAAGTAGTTGGTGGACGCAGGGCACATTGATGTCTCCGACTTTGAGTTCAGTACCAGTTAGTATTTGGCAAAGGTTTGATTTCGGCAGTTTGGCTTACGCGCAATTTAGTTCGTTGGCTTTAATATTTCAAAAATTGTGTCAGGTTGATCCATTGTCATTTATGCGGAATTTTATGCCGATAGTTTGGTCGGTAGTTTTGCCGATTTTATTATTTGAAATCGCCCGCACTTTTGCATGGGAAAAGAGGGCGGCTTTATTTTTGGTTTGGTTGGCGGCTTTGTCATTTGCTTTGCAAGCCAGCGGTAGTTTTAGTTTGCCGGTAAATTTGGGTATGTTGTTCTGGGTGTTTGCTTTATTGTTGCAGATAAAAAATCGCACGAATTTTTCCAAAGCTGGTCTGATATTTTTATTTGGTTTGGGGGTTTTGTTTTTATTTGGTCACGCCTTATTTTTTATTTTATTTTGGTTAGGATTTGGGCTGTTGTGGTTGATAAAATCCAAGACTTCAGAAATAAAATTATTTTTTGTGGCAATTTTTACAGCGGCAGTTATTCCGGTTTTGGAGTTGATTTCTCATTATTCCGATTTTAATCCGCAAATAAATTGGTGGACACAAATTAAATTTTTGGTAGGCAATTTTGTTGTTTGGTATTTGGCTGTCGGTAATTATACCCACGATATTAGTGCTGGAAATATTTTTTTCAATCAGCCGTCACTCAATGCGTTGATAGTGAATTTCTTTACTTTTAACCGTTGGTGGTTGGTGTTTTTTATGGCCGCGTTTTGGATTGTCCGATTGGTCGCTATTTGGAAAATGTTGGAAACTAGGGAACAACTACATAATTTTTGGATAACTCTTACTTTAGCGTTGGTTAGTAGTTATGTGGTTTCTCGTTATTTTTTAAGCGGTGAAAATATTTTGGCTCGACGCATGGACGCCGTTTTGGCAATTTTAATTTTGGTGCCGGTGGTATGGTGGATATATGGTTTTATCATTAAACAAAAAGATTTTTTTAAACAGCGTATAATAATATTTTTAGTAATGACGATTTTTTCCGCGGCGATTTCCGCTTCTTATACTTTGGGTCCGGACACTCGCGCAGTGAGCGGTGATGAATACAGCGCGATGCAATATGTCTGGAATAAAGAAAAAAATAATGGTAAAATATGTGTGCTATCGGATACTTTTCCGCTATTGGCTCTGGAAGCTGTTTCTAATCGCAAAGTTGTGGGTGGAGGATTTCCGATTAATTCTTTTTTTGCTCAGCCGGAGCGGATTCAATATCTGCAAACTGCTAATAGTGATCCGCGTTTAGCTTTGTCTGAATCCAAACAATTGTTAAAAACAAATGATTGTTATTTGGTGGGGGATTATAATATGCAAGGAGAAGAAGCAAAATTTGGAAATATTAGCGTATTTAAAGACTAAAAATAATTTGTATGTCATTCCGACCGAGTTCGCACGAGTGGAGGAATCCCTTTGTCATTCCCGCGAAAGCGGGAATCCAGGTATTAAATAGATTCCCGCTTTCGCGGGAATGACAGATAAAAATAATTATTAAATTAATAAATATGTCCGATTGTCTGTTTTGTAAAATATTAAATAAAGAAATTCCCAGTTATACTATTTATGAAGACGATTTTACTTTGGCATTTTTGGATATTTTTCCACACAGTCTTGGTCATACCGTGGTGATTACCAAAAAA
>JAVHSM010000049.1:0-35451 GCA_036172155.1 Candidatus Magasanikiibacteriota bacterium | reverse complement strand
GTAGATAAGCGCCACTAGCTAAAAATACAAATATGAGGATAGAAAATAGTCGCGCCAGGTGTCTATTATGCATATTGTGTTATAAATCAAAAAAACCTTTCCCGATACGAAAAGATTCAAAAATAGAACATTCCTGCTCGGGATCGCTATTATTTGAAGACCGGACTTGTTCCCGACTCAGTCGGGACTTTACCGTTGCGGCACAGTGGAGGAATAGACCTCACTTCCACAAATAATAGATTAAATTGTACTACTAAACTATCAGGGTTTATTAACCCTGTCAAAGTAAGTGTATGTGGATAACTTCTAGGCGCGTTTTCTACGGGCGTGGTATTCTGCCCATTCTCTTGCCCTTTGAGCTTGTGGATCTTCATCTTTATCATCATCAACCGGACGCATATCTATCGGTCGGTAAGATCTGCCAATTTCCACTGGTTTGGTTGGTTGTGTTTCTTTCGGCTGTGTGTCTGCCGGGGATTCTTCTTTGGGTGGCTTTGAGTCGTCACCAAAACTCAATGGAGTATGTTTATAAACCGACGGGATATCTCTTCTCGTTATCATATTTTTTTAAATTTTAATTTAAAAATAATAATAAAAAACTCTAAAATATCTTTTTTGGAAAGTTTGGATTGGCCTAGTTTACGGTCGGAAAAAGTTACCGGAATTTCTTTTATTTGAAATTTATTTTTTTGGGTGCGATATAGCATTTCTTCTTGAAAAGCATAGCCGTTACTTTTGATATCATCCAGTTTTATTTTTTTCAGCACCTCACGACGATAACAACGAAAACCGGAGGTAACATCTTTGGCGCGCAATCCCAAAACTAACCGTGCCAAAAACATCGCGCCGGCACTCATAAGTTTACGTCTCCAATTCCAGCCAATAATTTTTCCACCTTTAATTTTGCGTGAACCAATTGTCAGATGAAACCCACCAACACAATTTTCAATCAAACGTGATAAATCTTTGGGGTCATGAGAAAAATCAGCGTCCATTTCAATAATGAAATCTGCGCCAAGCACCAAAGCTTTTTTGAAACCGGCGATATAGGCTGAACCCAAGCCAAGTTTGTTGTAGCGTTTTATTAAAAATAAATTGGAATAAATCGATTGTGCACCGGTTACCAGTGTGGCGGTTTTATCCGGTGAATTATCATCCACTACAATAACTTTTAAATTTTCTATCGGTTGGGCAAAAATATCGTTTATTAAATTCACAATATTATCCCGTTCATTATAAGTTGGGATTACAATTATAGTCATCATAATTTACGAGCGTTGTGTGTCGCACAGAGTATGGTATTTTGCAAAAGCAAAGAGACAGTAATAGGACCGACTCCGCCCGGAGTGGGAGTGAACCACGATGATTTTGGTAAAATTTCTTCACGATTGGCATCACCATACATTTTTCCATTTTCAAAAACAATACCTGTATCTATGACGATCGCTCCTGGTTTTATCATATCACCGCGTAACAGATCCTTTTTCCCAACACCGGTCACAATTACATCCGCCACCAAACATTTTTCTTTGGTATCTTTGGTACGGCTGTTGCAAGTAGTCACGCTGGCGCCGGCATTGGCCAAAATTATTGCTAACGGTTTTCCTACCAGAGTTCCCATACCAATGATGGTCACATTTTTTCCGGATAGTTCAAAATTTAGTTCTTTCAATATAGTAGTGACGGCGTAGGGGGTGGGAGGAAAAATATAATTGGTATTCATTACCAGTTTTCCGATGTTCGTGTCGGTGAGACAATCAACATCGATACTCGGATCAACGGCATTTAAAACTTCAGAAACATAAAGTTTTTCCGGCAGTGGAAGTTGAATAATCAAACCGGAAAGTTTTTCTTTTTTTTGTATTTTTTTAATTTCATCAATTAGTTTATTTTTGGAGATACCGGATGGGTATTTTTTCAAAACAAATTTTATGCCGGCTGTTTCAGCTGCTTCTTGTTTTTTGCGGACATAAGTTTGCGAAGGCTGGTCGTGGCCAACCAAAATTACACCCAATTTCGGTTGTATTTTTTTCTTTTTTAGTTTTTTCACTTCTAAAGCTATCGAGTTGCGTATTTTTTCAGCGATAGCTTTACCATCAATAAGTTGTCCCATATTTCTATTTATTATGCTCATATACTAACACAGTGGAATAAAAAAATCCAGTCTGTGGCTGGATTTTTTTATTGGTTCCGAGACTTGGATTTACCCCTCGGGGCATAAACTTCTCATCCAAGATGCTGTGTCGTTCTGTGTGGTGGATGATGTCAGAAATAAGATCTTTAATTCGTAGGATAAGGGAGTGGAAATAAGCCTGTCGCTTTAAAACCATTAGTTTTGCTTCCACCAACTGTTAGCTTGGTATAGAAATAGTATTTTTCAACATTTCTTAAATCTTCAACATTAAATCCGAATTTCTCTGCAACTTGTTTAGCTGTACGGCCATCAACGTTATAACAAATAATATGGTCTGTTATATTGAGCAACTGTTGCAATTCATCATTGGAATATTGATTAAAAGATTGGTCTGCAAGATGACACTTAATTCCGTATTCTTTGTTGGAAGCAATATTTTTTTCGTTGCTAATAAAATTGTGAAATTCATCAATAAATAAAGACACACCGCTTAAGTCACTCTTTAATTTATAAAATTGTTCCAGAATATACATTCCAACTTCACGGGCGATATGGCTACCAATTACCGGATAACTCAATTTACACAATATAAATTTGTTATTTTTTATTTCAGATAAATTTATCTCTTGTTTAAATTTATTAATATTAAACTCAGCGTCTCTATTTGCAACTTCAAACACAATTGTATTGTCTTTGTCTGAATATCTTAAAACATCATCAACAATATCACCAAAAGGATCAATCAATAAACCACCTCTTGAATTTACTAGATCTGAAATAATCAAACTTTCCAACAAGATAGTTTTACCGGTACCGCTTTTTCCCAATATATACATGTTTCCCTTTCTATCTTCTTGGTCTATTCCGAAAGTTTCTTTTGTTTCTAGTATTCCAATTGGAGTAGTATTTTCCGTTAAAACATCGCTCACTATTTTTAAGTTTGCCATATTATAATGCTTGTGAATAAATGTTATTATGTATTAAATTATACATCAACTATCATGGCTTAACAAGCTTATTGCAAAATCTGCGGGGTGTTTGTTTTAGATTTTACAAAAATATGGTAATTTGCTATTATATATTCATATAATATAATTTCAAACATATGACTGAAGGTGGACCAAGTTTTATTGATGTAACTATGTCAAATTATAATAGACAGCATCCGCTTGAGCATGACCCAAAAACAGGAGAATCACATGATCCGGTAGTAAAAAATATTAAAGTATATCGTGAGTTGTTGTACACTCCTCAAACAATAACAACGGAAACGGTGACTAATTTTCCATTGAGCGTTGGCATACTGAAGAGTATCGTTGAGGTCGAAGATGCTGGGTATGAGAGCACTTTCAAAGTTTCTTTAAGTGAACTTGAACAAAAGTATGGTAGTGGGAAAATTACTGACGTTTTTGATTATAGTGCTGGTTTAACAAAAGTTAGAAACTTTTTGAGGCATGGTAAAAATAGGTTGTCCAACTAACTGAGACATGTGGCAAAAAAACTATAAATATCAAAAATCTTTTTAGGATGCGATTATAAAAAAACGAAGCGTTGAATACGCTTCGTTTTGTTTTGTTCCGAGACTTGGATTCGAACCAAGATAAGCAACTTCAGAGGCTGCTGTCCTACCATTAGACGATCTCGGAATAGATTCCCGCTTTCGCGAGAATGACAAATAGAATTTAACTATATTTTTCTTGTTTTGTCAATACAAAATCATGTCGCCGGTGGTAAATTTTTCCATCGTTTGTTGATCAACTATATGAATATTTTTCCATTTCCAACCGTGTTTTAGAAAAACTTTGCCACTAGCAATAGGTTGTTTAATGTTGTGGTTGATAAGATAAACCGCCGGATTATTTTTTTCTTTAAAAAGAACTTTTGATTCGGTAAATAATACTCTGGCTGGGCCGTCAGCGCGGCGAGTTTTGTGGTTAAAATCGTGCAGATTTTTCATTATGTCATCATATTTAAAATGGTATCCAGCTCCGGTAACAGTGTTTCCGTTGTCGTTAGTGATGAATTCTTGGCTAGTTTCATCGTATCCGATTATTACAAGAACATGATAGTATGAGCCACCAACGCGGAAATGATGATATTTATTTATAATTTTTTTCATGTTGAGCATAGCAATTACTGGGTGGCCTTCATTTAATTCATTTATTATTTCTTCTATGGTTGGATTAGTTATTATTTTAGCGACAATATCGGAGTAATCATTTATTAGTTTGGTAGTGCGAATTGTATCGGTATCGGCGTTGCTACCAAAAATTTTATCTTCAATTTTAAATAATGGTGACATATTTTTTATCGCCACATTTTTTGGCATGGTTTCATATCCAAAGTGGTATCCTTCGGTCATCACGATGCTGGCTTCTTCACAGGCGTTGTTCCATGGTTTGACCCAGCTACCGCTAGGAACCTCTGTGGTATACGGAACTTTTAATAAAACAGTATCAGAATTAGCCGCTTTGGCTATGGCGGGAAACAAAATCAGTGACAAGATTAAAAATGTCGATAAATATTTATGATGCATATTATTAAACTACTTCGCCGCCGAAATCTGTCGCCAAACTGTTCAAAGTGATGTCATCTTCGGTGATTGTAGATGCGGATTGAGTTACACAAAAAATCCTGATTCTTTCTCCCATTATTTTTTCTATCTCATCTTCTAAAAATTTTCTGTTCTTGGCTTCTTCTACCTTGAATTTGTGAATTTCAAATTGAAAAGAAAGATTCAACCCGTTTTCGTCAATACTTTGTAAGGTGCAACTTTTGAGGATAAAAGTAAGATAGGGAATTTTTTGCGATAAGCCGCCGATAATTTCGTTCCATTTTGGTTTGATTTCTTCTAAAGTCGTTTTTGGCACGGTTTTGTGGGTCAAATTGACAATGGCTGTTTTTATTGAGTCGGTAAAATTTTTGGGTTTGGTTTCTTCGGTTTTTTGTGATGAAGATTCCTCCTGTGTATCGCCAACATTTGGTGGCAAATAATTCGCTTGACTAAATTGAATAGCCAATAATTCCAAAGGCAGTTGGGGGATTGGCGCGAGTTTGATTTCACGTTTGCGCATCAGAGCGCTATCGATCAAAGCAATAATTTTTTGTGTTGGTATTTGTTCGGATATTTTTTTTATATTTTGCAGAGTTTCTTTTTCCGCTTCAATAAGATTTTTTATTTCATAACCGGTAGTAGCGATCATCGCGGCGCGTAATACCTCGATCAGATCCAAAATAAATTGTTCCAGATTGGCACCGGCGGTGGCTTGTTGTTCGATTTGTTCGACGGCTTTTAACCCGTCACCATCGGCGATAGCTTGCGCGAAAGACACGACTGAATTGAGATCGGACGAGGGGAGGATGGATTCAATATCTTGGTCGGTAATTTCTTTGAGATTGAGATTCAAAATTTGTCCGAGCAAACTTTCGGCATCGCGCATACCACCCTCGCTTTTGTTGATAATTTTTTCCAAGACAGATTTTTGTACTTTAATTTTTTCCGCTTTACAAATTCCTTCCATTTTTTCCATCATGCCTTCGCGTGTAATTTTTTTGAAAGCAAAACGCTGGCAACGAGATATAATGGTCGCTGGCAATTTGTGTAATTCGGTGGTGGCTAAAATAAATATTACATGCGCTGGTGGTTCCTCGATAGTTTTCAACAGTGCATTGAAGGCGTTAATCGTAAGCATGTGCACCTCGTCGATAATAAAGATTTTAAATTTGGATTGGGTCGGTTTGAATTGCGCATTTTCAATAATATTTTCACGCACATTATCCACGCCGGTATGCGAAGCCGCATCGATTTCGATGACATCAATATTTCGGCCGGCGGTAATTTCGGTACAAGATGAACATTCGTTGCAAGGTTCAAACGAATTTTCTTTGCGATTTTTGCAGTTGAGCGCTTTGGCCAACAAACGAGCGATAGTAGTTTTGCCAACTCCGCGCGATCCAGTAAACAAATAAGCGTGAGCAATTTTGTTGCCCGCGATTTCATTGGTGATAGTTTTGACAATATGTTCCTGATCGTGAATTTCAGAGAATAATTGCGGGCGATACTTTCTATACAAAGTGGACATAAGTTAGATAATACTGAAAAATGGTAAAAGGGTATATGAGGGACTGTCGCTAAATGTCATCCTGACCCGCCAAAGGCACAGAAGGATCCCTTAGAGATTAACACAAGGGATTCTTCATGGAATTTATACTCGCGAAAGCGGGTATTCAGAATGACAGTTGAACGATTGTTGTTATTTGGCGATAATCCCATAGAGTAGAAGCGTTTTATTCCGAACGAGCGTTAAGCGAGTCGGAATGAAACACTTATGCGATAAAATACAGATACCCGCCGTTATACTACAATGTCGCCTCACTTAAATCAATATGCGCCGGCATCGGCGTCCCAAGCGCCGATCTCTCCATTATCTCAGCCTCCACAATCTCACGCGGTCGCCCATATTTCAGACGAGACAATTCTTTGATAGCCTCGGCCAATTCTTTGTTGCCAGCTTTGGGCGGATAGGTCATCATGCTAAATGGTTTGGCAGCCGTATTATTGATAAGTAATTTTGTATAGGCGGTGTATTGCTCGACATTGACCAAATCATAAGCAGAAAAAATCGGCGCAAATTCTTTGGCCAAAATATCAGCATCTTCTACACCAATACGGAAAGAGACGATGGTACCAGCATTACCAAGCACAGCGTCGCGCACTGCCGATTTGCCTTTGTTGTCCTCCAATTGTTTCATGTATTGGTGGGCGATCACTAATTCCAAGCGATATTTACGCGCCTCAGATAAAATAGTAGCGATAGAGTCGGTAATAAAATTTTGAAACTCATCAATATATAAATAGAAATCGTGACGTTGATCTTCCGGCATATTGGCGCGTTCGAGAGCGGCCATTTGAAGTTTGGAAACGATAATCATACCCAGCAAATTGGAGTTGATTTCGCCGGTCAAACCTTTGGCCAAATTTACAATCAGAATTTTCTTTTGATCCATCACTTCACGGAAATTAAAACCGGAATGACTTTGACCGATAATATTTCGCACCATCGCATTTTCAGTAAAACGACCCACTTTGGAGATGAGATATCCAAGCATCTCTGATTTATGAAAATCGGAAGTTTTGGCCATTTCTTTATCCCAGAAAGCCATTACTACCGGATCTTTTAATTTCTTTTTCCATTTGGCTACATAAGTATCATCGGTAAACATACGAGGCACTTCGGCAATAGTGCCTGGGGTTTCCAGATCAGACATCAAAGTCAACATTACATTGCGCATCTGATGTTCAAACATCGGACCAATCATTGATGGATCAGTTACCATTTTATAAAAAATAGCAATCATCTCCTGAGTGGCAAAATCTTTTTGACCTTCGGTTTTTACTTCGAGCATATTTAAACCAATCGGACGATCGGTATCGGATGGATTGAAATATATTACATCATCAGCGCGTTCTTTTGGAACATGTTGTAAAACATATTCGGCAAAATCACCATGTGGATCGATAACACAAATACCCTCACCATTTTGTACATCTTGAATAGCTAAATTTTGGATGAAAACAGATTTTCCACTGCCGGATTTACCAATGGTATAAAGATGGCGACGACGATCGTCACGCGTCATGCGGACGATAGTTTCTTCACCGCGATAAACAGCCCGACCAAGAATAATACCCTCGGTTGGCATGTTGATTGGCGGAGGAGCTTTGCGCGCGCCTAACCAATTGATATGTGGTGTCTCGGTGTTTGGTAAAGGCAGGTGCCAGAGACTGGAAATTTCTTCGGTATTCACTACCATATATCGTTTGATATCCATGGCGCGATAGATAGAGTCCTGAATCAGTTGATGTTGTTTGCGCGGTACGGCGGCGCCAAAAGAATTGCCGTAGCGATAAATATTGTATTGACTAAAAGAATTCACCATGTTTTCCAGATTCATCTGAGCGGTGCTTTTGTTGTCTGAAGAGCTAATCAAACGCACGGTAAGTTCCATACCGCCATGAGAAATTTTTTCTTCCATACTTTTTACCATCTCTTCCTCCATTTGGGTGAGGCGGTATGGTTCAGATACAGAGTTTTGTTTGCTCTGATCGCTTTTTTTGAACAATACTTTGGTCCATTTGGAAAAACCACGCATAAAAGCACTGCGATGAGCGACATATTCAAATTTTTGACCTTCGCGAATATCGCGGATCATATGCACACCTTGTCGGCGCCATTTGGTGGTGGCTGGTCGCACGACAAACTGAATCAAGGCGCCATCGTTTTCAGATAGTTTACTCAATGGATTCAAAATTGCCACTATTGGATCACTGTCTATTTTTTTATAAGTTTTCAAAGGAAAGGCCGAACGGGTTTTCAAAAATAAATAAGCGCCGACGATATTGCTGGTCGGTTTGAAAATATTATAATCGGTTTCGCGAGTAATTTCGGCATGAGGATATTGCGCGTGGATTTGTTGTTCGACAAATTCTCTCCAACGATCTGGCGTCGCCACATAAAAAGAAATCATTCCGTCTTTGACCACTATTTCAAAAGAGATATGGTCGTTGCGGCCGTATAGCCATTTGGTAAATCCTTTTTCCGCTTTTAAACCGGCAATCGAAGAAAACATCGTTTCGGCGGCACCGATATATTCGCGTGTTTGGTTGATATTTTGTTCTTGGGATTGGCTTTGAGCACCTTCGTTTTTCTTTTCTTTTGGTACGCGCACCAAGATAATAGTTTTATGAAAAGCTTTGCTCTCGCGTCCTTTGGTGTGTAAAATCGCGCGCGCCACAAATAATAAGCCAATTAAAATTAACCAGCCAAAAATAAATAAAAAAATAGCAAAATATACCGGCTGTTGCAGAACGGAGACGGTTTGTTCAGTTAGATAGGTGAATAAACTTGCGAAGTCCATTTAAAAAAGTTTAGTGGATTCTTTTTCTTTTTGTTTTTTGTGTAGTTCAATGATCTGGTCGGTTTTGATTTTGGCTTCTTGTTCCAAAAAGAATTTGTTGATGCCCGGCAATATTCTCAACCAGTCGATAATTAAAGAAAATATTTTTTTAACTTTAATATGAGTTGATAAAAGCAGATCACGAATTTTGGCACTGGTGGCTTCGCCTTTGATTTTGAATTCTTGTTTGGCAATGGGGGAGAGCTTGGCGAATTCGTCGCCCAAGCCGGCTTCCAATATTTTTTCAATTTTTACCGCTACCTCGTCTTGCACTTGTGAAATGGCAGGAATATTTTTTCGGATTTTAGCGGGAACGGCTTTGTGTGTTTGTTTTTCTCCGGCGAATTTTTTTTCGGCGGCTGATTCTTCCGCGGTTTTTTCCCGTTCTTTGCCGGCGATTCTCTCCGGAGCCGCTTGACCCAGTTCACCCGATTCAGCGTCGTTTCGATTTTTTAGGTTGTCTAGAATTTTATCGTTCATAATGAAAGTATTATATCATCAATTTGGAGAAAATAAAACACCGTACAGGTCACATTGACAAATTATCTAATCCATGTTATTTTTTAATGTTGTTTTACGGCTTTCATGGTTTTCTTTTGGTTCTGAGAAAACAGGTTCAAAAGAAGGCTGGGAAATTCCCGGATTCTTCCTTCTGGCCATTTGGTTGGAAGTACTGCTCAGAAATGAGTGGAAAGAGGTACGTGATGAAGGTATCATTCGATGCAGTGGCGGCGCTGATGCGCGAACTCTCCTCTGGAGAGCAGTTTGCACTGGTCAATTCGGACAATCAGCCGGCGCTCAAGAATTTCTTGAACGATTTGCTTGTGTTGACTACCCGCCCCCAGTGGACGGTGGATATCGACGAGGCGACTGGTCAATATACGATCATGAACCTCGGCCCCAACGGCGAGCGGCGTTACTATATGGTCAGTCCTGGCCAGTACGGCGAACCAGTCATCACGCCGGAGCCTGACCTCGCTTTCTCGGTACCTGTCAACCTCACCTATGTCAACAAGAAGGGCGAGGCGGTAGTACCGGCGGAGAAGATTTCGGGCATCATATGCCAGGAAAGTCATCGTTTCTCGCTCACCAACGCCAAGAACAAGGGCATCGACGTCACGGTGAACGACGACGGTTCGATCCAAGTCGGCGACGAGACGTGGTGGCTCTCCACCCTCTTCATCAAGGACAAGAATCGCGTTCGCAACTACGACGCGTACTTGGTCCGCGAGAAGCCGCCGCAGGTCAAGGTTCTCGAACTAGCTGATCTCGACCTGTTCTAGTCTTTGCTCTATCTTCCAACTTCGGTTGGCGAGCTCTGGGGTTGTGCTATCAAGGCTACTTCATCTCGTTATCGTTTTAGTTTATCTAAAATTATAACGAGAGTAGCTTTGATAAATAAAGTTTAAAAAAGTTTTCGTATCTGCGGGAACTTTTTTTATAATAAATTATTGGTAATTTTTATAAAAGTGTAAAACTTATTGGTTGAAAATAAATTTTATGGTATAATAATAACATGAAAAATATTTTTCAAATAGAATATCAAGGAATACTTTGGGTCAATGTCACCAAACAAAGTGAAAAAGAATTGCGCGAGGTGCAAAAGACTTTTGGTTTGGAAGAGCAGGATGTGAAAGAAAGTTTGCCGCCTTTTCAGCGGCCGAAGATTGTCAAACGCAGTTCCTACTATTTTATGGTGTTGCATTTTCCGGTGTTTGATAGGGAGACGCGTCGTTTGGGCTTTACCGAAGTGGATTTTTATCTCAGCCAAAATTATTTGGTGACTGTTCATGATAGCAAATTGCCGGCTATTGAAGAATTATTTATAGAATGCAAAAAAAATGTCGCTAGTCGTGCCAAGTATTTTACCGGTACTGCGACCCATGTTTTGTTTGAATTGTTGAACCGTTTGTTTAATTCTGTTTTTCCTTTGCTGTTACATGTCAATGACGACATCAATCTAGTGGACAGAAAATTATTCACCAAAGTTTCCGGACGAGAGATGACCGAAGAAATTTTGCGTTTGAAAACTAATACCGTCGCTTTCCGTCGGACGATGCAAGGGCACAAGACAGTATTGGAAAGATTGGTAATGTATTCTGGGCGCGAATTGGATCTGCATTCTTATCAGTCATATATCAATTCGGTGCGTGAAGATACTAATGAGATTTGGCATATTTTGGATAGTCAAAAAGAGTCTATCAATGCTTTGCATGAGACAAACGAGTCGCTTTTGACCCTGCGTACCAACAATGTGATGCGCGTGTTGACCATCATCTCGGTGATTACTTTTCCTCTGACATTACTCGCGACAATTTTTAGTATTGGTACTCCTGGCAATCCGTTTGTCAACCTGCCTGGCGGGTTCTGGATTATATTGGTATTTATGATTTTGGGAGCGTTGACGATGTTTGCGGTGTTTAAGAAGAAGGATTGGGTATAAAATCTGGCTTATTTTAGCCTAAAAAAGGCTTTTCATCTTGACAAAAGCCTGATTTTGTGTTATAATTTTTAGTTAAATTGTAGAGAGAGCAATTTAATATAACTAATTAGCATTTTTTCAGCTTATTTTAGCTAAATTCTCTCTTAAATGAGAGTTTTTTTATTCTCATTGACTGGTTTTGTTCTTTGACAAAATATCTACAAGCAAACTAGACCCTGCTGTTTTTGTGTTTTTTTCATTAAGAATGCATAAACAGCGGCGGTCTAGGGAGACAGTCGTGGTGAAGGTTGGGGCTGACGGGCATCCATCCTCCCTCTAATGGGAAAAAAGGATGGGGGTCGCAAGATGCGTCCCCAATCAAGTTCATCGCGGCGTCGACGGACGTTTCGCATCTTTTGGGAGACCACAATGAAGAACATCCGTTTTGCCATCGTCATCCTCGTTTGCCTGTCGGCTTGCGAGACCACGAGTGAGACCACCAACAACGCGATCGCTGCTGACGCTGGAAATACCAGTGACAGCGGGGTCATCAGCGCCGATTCTCAAGTTGGCAACAAGGATAGCGCTGTTCGCGGTCGTGGTGGCGCTGATGTCACTGAAACCGTTGACGCTAACGTCGATATTCTGTTGCCGGACCCGTGTGCCGATAAGATCTGCGACGACAGCAATCCGTGCACGACTGATTCGTGCGAGATCGGGCAGTGTCTTCATGCGCCCGTGTACTGTGAAGATAGCAACGGGTGCACCGATGACATCTGTGAAGTAACGACGGGCAAGTGCCTTCATCCTCAAAACGATCTTGGTTGCGGTGGCGGTGGCGGTGATGAACCGTGCAAAACCGCAAAAGACTGTGAGGACAATGGTGCTTGTTATGATGATGGGTGTGAAGACGGGCAGTGCACTCATTATCTTGTCGATTGCGACGACAAGAATCCTTGCACCAACGACACCTGCAACAACAAGACCGTTGGGTGCGTCCACACTCCCGTTCAAAATGGGACGACTTGCGACGACTAGAACGGCTGTACCGAGTACGACAAGTGCACCGACGGCAAATGTGCTGGGACGGTCGGTATGTATCAGTCGCAATTCGTCAGCGAGGACAAGGCGTTCACCTGCGTGCCTTGCAAGGCAGACTCAGATTGTGCTTTCAAATCGGAGACGTTTTGCGTCAGCGGGCCGAGTTCGGTCGGTCCATATTCACTACCAGTGCCGATAATGGAGCCAACTGGAAAATGTGTCGCCAACGCTTGCGAGTTCAAAATGGACTTTTGCAGCGATGGCGATTACACGACCTATGGTAGCTGCCAAGCAGATTGGGCGGGTTCAAACTACAAGCTCTATAAAGCTGGTGTTTGTGCCCATACAAAATTGCAAGGTGCAACCTTTGATTTCGACGGCGACGAGTGCTGGTGTAAAGACGCCGACACTTTAGAGTGTGTCAAATTCAAGATCCATCCGGGGTCAAATGATACATTCGAAGTCGATTCCGACCAGACCAAGAACTGTCCGGGTGGCTGTAATTGGAGCTGCTTGTAGATATGTTATCGGCTTAGTCAAACAGACGCTCAGTTTTTCGAGTGCATTTGACCTAGCAGGTAAAAAACGATTCGGGACATCGTGTGTGAGATAAAACATGTGCTTCACAGCCATGCTCACCAAAGTCCCAATCCCTTTAATGTCTGATATCTCGGATATTGAAGAAATAAAAAAATCCGTTCAATCAACGGATTTTTTTAATTTAAAAAATTATCTTTTTGTAACTTTCGTTCCTTCTTTACTATCTTCCACTTTATAGCCCATTCCTTCCAATTTTAATCTTAATTCATCACTTTTGTTCCATTGTTTATTATTTCTCGCTTGATCGCGTTCGGCTATGATCATCGAAATTTCTGCCGGTAGAGCAACTTCTTTTTTGTCTAGTCCTTCTTTTATTTTCAATCCTAGTATTTGGTCAAATTTTAGCAGAGTATCGCGGCTGATTTTGTTTTCTTTGATTGCTTCCCAGACGGTGCTCAAGGCCATTGGGATATTGAGGTCGTCATTAATGTATTTTAGAAATTCTTCTTTTGTTTTGGTTTCTTCGTTTTGAGGTGAAAGGGATTCCTCGGCTTCGCTCGGAATGACAGTGTGGATTCCCGTTTTCACGGGAATGACATTTGATGACCGGAATGACAGGGTAGAAAGTTTTTTTGCGGCTTGATATAAATGTTCCAAACCATTTTGCGCGGCTTGTAACGCTTCCCAAGAAAAAGTGAGTTGTTTGCGGTAATGAGTTTGCAACAACAAAAAGCGATAGGCGAGTGGGGAGATGCCTTTTTCTTTGAGTGTGCGCAAAGTGACGAAGTTGTCGCCGGATTTGGCCATCTTATCACTGCCCATCAACAAAAATTCGCCGTGCATCCAATAGTTGGATAGTGGTGTGTCGTAGGCCACTTCGCTTTGAGCGATTTCATTGGTGTGATGCACCGCGATATGATCCACTCCGCCACAATGAATATCAAAAGGTTGTCCTAAATATTTCGTAGCCATGGCACTGCATTCAATATGCCAACCGGGGAAACCGACGCCCCACGGGCTGCTCCATTCCATCTGTCGTTTTTGTAATTTGGGAGAAAATTTCCAGAGCGCGAAATCGGTAATATTTTTTTTGTCGCCAATATCCACACGCACACCGGCGCGCAAATCTTGTTTTTGCAGATTGGCCAGTTTGCCATAGTCGGACAATTTGCTGGTATCAAAATAGATACCATCAGAGGTGGCATAAGTAAATCCTTTTTTCTCCAATTTTTTTATCAAATTTATTTGTTCGCGAATGTGATCGGTCGCGCGGCACCAAATATTCGGTGACTGGATATTGAGGTCGGCGATATCCATGCGAAATTCATGAGTATAAAATTCCGCCAGTTCCCATGCGGTTTTGCCCTCGCGCGCCGAACCTTTTTCCATTTTGTCTTCTCCCACATCGGCGTCGCTAGTGAGATGCCCGACATCGGTGATATTCATGACATGTTTTATTTTATAATCATTATATTCAAAAACCCGTTTCAAAATATCTTCAAAAACATAAGTGCGCAAATTGCCAATGTGCGCGTAGTTGTAAACCGTTGGCCCACAAGTATAAAGGCTGGCATGATTTTTTTTCAAAGGTTTGAATTCCTCGATGCGATGTGTTAAAGTGTTGTAGAGATAAATGGGCATAAAATATTATTTGTATCAATTAAACTGGCGATTTGCCGGATTAGGATAATAAATTTTTTAACATTGAACAAACATATTTACTTTGTCATTCCGACCGAGTTTCCCCGCTTTCGCGAGGATAAACTCCGCGAGTGGAGGAACCCCTTGGTTTGACAGTGGTTGTTATTTGTTAAGGGATTCTTCGGCTGCGGCGCGAGCCTCCGCTCAGAATGACAGGTTGTTGTTCAATGTTAAAAAATTCATTATTCACATCCAGTAAATTTGGTTATAAGCTATATTCTATATTATTTATCCACAGTTTTCAATCCCTCTATATCAGAGAGCCGAAATTTTTGCTATAATTAGAATATATTATCAATAAATTATGATGTTTTTGAAACCTAAATCTCATCTTGGTGTGGATTTGGGTGCTGGTGGCGTGAAAATCGTCGAATTAAAAATTGAAAAAAAGAGGCCGACGTTATATACGTATGGTCTGACTTCGCAGTTGCAAGATGTGCACGGGCTGTTTGATATTGCGCAAAAAAATAATATTAATACTTTGAAAACCGGACAAAAAGAATCACTGCCAAATATCGCGGCAGTCAATCCTGAACAGGTAAAAAAATATGGACAGACCATCAAAGCTATCTGTAAAAGTGCTCGCATAATTTCCAAAACTGCCACTGTCAGCTTGCCGGTGTCGGCGGTGTTTCATGCGGTGATAAATTTACCACCATTAAAAAAAGAAGAATTGGATAGAGTGTTGCGCGCTGAAGTAAAAAAACTGTTGCCACGCCCAATAGATGAGATGGTTTTGGATTATCAGGTAATGAAAGTTGGTCCACAAGTCAAAACTCAGCGGGTGCTGATCAATGCCGTACCAAAAGAATTGGTAGTTTTTTATACACAGGTTTTTAAATATGCCGGTATCACTCTCGAATCGTTGGAGCCGGAGTCGATTGCCTTGGAGCGATCGCTCATTGGTCGTGATCAGAGTGTGGCGATGATTATTGATATTGGCGCGGAACGAACGAATTTTTATATTATTGACGAAGGCAGGGCTATTACCCACCATAGTATTGAACTCGGCGGAACACGAATTAATAAAATTATTATTGATACATTGGATATTAAAGCCGATTTGGTAGAACAATTAAAGCAAGATTATTTTGGTTATTTATTAAAAAAAGGTAACCACAACGAAATGACCAAAGAAAAATTTGCCGCATTATTTTTTTCAGTGATTGATCCTATCGCCAAAGAAATTGAATATAGTTTCGAATTATATTTGAGACAGTCCGGCAATGAAAACAAAAAACCGGAAAAAATTATTTTAACCGGCGGTGGTAGTACGATGCCGTTTTTGACAGATTATATTACTGAGAAATTTAACATCAAATGTTATGTGGGTGATCCGTGGGGGCGTGTAGTGTATCAAGATGGTTTAAAGCCGATATTAAATAAAATCGGCTCGCGCATGTCGGTGTCGATTGGTCTGGCATTGCGTAATTTGGTATGATAATGTTATTATAAATAATAATATAATTAATTTATATGATTGAAAAAGAAAAGTTACATGTATTGCTGGTAGAAGACGATGTCTTTTTATCCGGTATATACCAAAAAAAGTTTGAAATGGAGGGGTATAAAGTCACCACCGCCGATAATGGTGAAAAAGCTTTGGTTGAGGCCAAAAAGAAAAAGCCCAACATTATTATGTTGGATATTTTACTGCCAAAATTGGACGGTTTTGCGGTATTGGAAAGACTGAAAGCTGATGGTGAAATAAAAGACATACCGGTAATTTTATTGACTAACCTTGGACAAAAAGACGATGTGGAAAAAGGTTTGCAAATGGGGGCGGCGGATTATTTAATCAAAGCGCACTTCAAACCATCCGAGGTTGTGGATAAGATTAAGAAAGTATTACAACTTTAATATATTTTGTGGTATAATGAATTATATGCAAAATACACTAAATATGAAGGGGGTGAATTTATGAATAAGAAAGGTTTCACCTTGATTGAGTTATTGATCGTAATCGCCATCATCGGTTTGTTGTCCACTTTGGCCGTAGTCGCTTTGGGTTCAGCTCGTGTAAAAGCGCGCGACTCCAAACGTTTAGCTGATTTGAAACAAATTCAAACTGCTTTGGAATTGTATTATACAGATCAAAATAAATATCCTGCTGGTACTGACACCGATTTGGGTACTACCCAAGCTGCGTGTTTGAACGCCGCCTCTGGTTTCACTACCACTGGTTGTGTTACCCCATATATGGGTCAAGTTCCAACCGATCCATTGTCTCCAGGCAAGTATTTATATACAGGTACGACCAGTACATACACTATTACTGGCGCTTTGGAAGGTACTGTCAATGGTTTGACAGGAGCAATATCTGTCACCCCAGCTGGAATAAAATAATTTTATTTTTCAAAACCCACTTTTTATCGAGTGGGTTTTGTTTTTTTTATAGTTATGATATACTGGTAGTAACCATATAATTCGGTAGTAGTAATATGTTAGATTTAGGCCAGTATATAGCCATTGTTGGCAGTATTGTTTATTTTCTTGTTTTTTTGCTCGGATTAATTTTGGGTAGTTTTTTGAATTCGTGGATGTGGCGAGTGCGAGAAAATATTAGGATTTTGGCCAAAACTCGAAGTATGTGTGTTAGTTGCCGGCGTCAGTTGAAGTGGTATGAAAACATCCCGCTTTTTAGCTGGTTGGTGTTGTGCGGTAAATGTCGTACTTGCAAAAAAAATATTCCTTTTCATTATGTGTTGGTAGAATTAGCCACAGCTTTTTTGATGATGTTTGTAGTTTATCAACATGTGAAGCTCGTCCATTTCAGTGAATGGGGTCTGCTCCGAGATACATTTTTCTTAACATTACTGATTATTATTTTTGTTTATGATTGGCTGTACCGGCTGATTTTATCGCGCATTATTTGGTGTGGTACTATTATCGGTTTTGCAATTAATGTGCTTTTTATAAACTATTCGGCCGTTTCCTTGTTGATTGGCATAGCGCTTGGAGGTGGCTTTTTTCTTTTACAATTTTTAATTTCCAGAGGTAAGTGGATAGGTGGCGGCGATATTCGTATGGGGGTAATGATGGGGGTGTGGTTGGGATGGCCAAATATTTTGGTAGCGTTATTTGTGGCCTATATATTGGGGGCGGTCGTCGGCGTATTTCTTTTATTATTTAAAAAAGCCAATCGTAATACTGAAATTCCATTTGGCACTTTTTTAGCATTGGGTACATTTTTTTCTATATACTACGGGACGCCTTTGATCACCTGGTATATGAGTTTGCTTAAATAATGGTATGGCTGAACTTGAAAAACATGTAGAAAAATTGCGAGCGCAGATAGACGATTTGCGTTTTCGATATCATGTACTCAATGATCCGGAGGTGACTGATGCCATGTACGACGGTCTAATGGATGAATTGCGAAAAATTGAACATGAACATCCAACTTTAATTACTCAGGATTCACCCACTCAGAGAGTGGCTGGTAAACCGCTCGACAAATTTGAAAAAGTAATACATCAAGTGACGCAGTGGAGTTTTGATGATGCCTTCAACGAAGAGGATTTAAAAATTTGGATAGAAAGAAATTTTAATTATTTGGAAAAAGAAACCGGCCAGCGTCCGGCTGATTTGGAATATGTGTGTGAATTGAAGATCGACGGTTTGCACATGGTGTTGACTTATGAAAAAGGCGAGCTGGTCGCCGCCGCGACGCGTGGTGATGGCAAAGTTGGCGAAAATGTTACTCAAAATATTCGTACAATTTTATCGGTGCCTTTGAAATTAAAAAATCGTCATTCATCGCATTGTCATTCCCGCGACCAGTCATTCGACCGGTTTGAAAAAAGCGGGAATCCCATTCGTCATTCTGAATCCGCCAAAGGCGGAGAAGAATCCCTTATCGTCGAAGGTGAAGTCTGGTTGGATCGCAAAATGCTAGAAAAAATAAATATTGAACGCGAAAAAACCGGCGAAGCTCTGTTTGCGAATCCGCGCAACGCGGCCGCTGGTACGATTCGCCAACTTGATTCGGCAGTGGTGGCGGAGCGCAAACTTTCTTTGACTACTTATGATATTTCCGCGGGCGAAATTCCTCCGACTCAAGCGCAAGAGCTCACACATCTAAAAGATTTGGGATTCAAAACAGATATTCATTGGAAAGTTTGCAAAGATCTAAAAGCGATTTTGGCTTTTCATGATGAATGGCAAAAGAAAAAAAACAGTCAGCCGTTTTGGATTGATGGAGTGGTAATAAAAGTGAATCAAAAAAAATATCAAGAAGCTTTGGGTTTTACTGGTAAATCACCACGATGGGCGATCGCTTTTAAATTTCCAGCCGAGCAGGGGACAACTAAAATAAAAGATATTTATGTACAAGTGGGGCGCACTGGGGCTTTGACGCCGGTAGCTTTGATGGAGCCGGTAAAATTGGCTGGCTCTACTGTGACTCACGCTACATTGCACAATTTTGACGAAGTAGATCGTCTAGGTGTCAAAATAGGTGACACGGTAGTGGTAGAAAAAGCCGGCGATATTATCCCAAAAGTCGTACGAGTATTAGAAAAAATGCGCACTGGTGAAGAAAAAAACATCAAACGCCCGACCAAATGTCCGGTTTGTGGGGGTGAAGTTGGAAGTCAATCTGTTAATAAAAAAAATATTGTCGAACAGCAAACTGTCATTCCTGCGACCAGCCATTCGACCGGTTTGAATAAAGCGGGAATCAGCACCGTCATTCTGAGTGAAACGAAGAATCCCTTATCAAGTTCAGTCGCACTATATTGTCTCAACAAAAATTGTTATGCCCAAGAATTGGAAAATATTATTCACTTTGTTGGCAAAAAAGGTTTTGATATCGATCACTGTGGTGAAAAAATAGTAGAACAACTCGTTGACGAAGGTCTGATAAAAGACGCGGCGGATTTATTTACTTTGACAATTGGCGATCTTGAACCTCTCGAAAGATTCGCCCAAAAAAGCGCGCAAAATTTGGTGGAAGCGGTAGAAAAATCCAAACATATTACTTTGGCGCGATTTATCAACGCTCTGGGAATCATGCACATCGGCGAAGAAACCGCCGAGGATTTGGCGCAAAATTTTGGTACGCTGGAAAAATTACAAAAAACTATTGTGGAGGAATTATTAAATATGAACGGTATTGGCGAGCGCACGGCGCAGTCGATTGTAGAATATTTCAAAAATAAAAAAAATATTGAATTTGTCGATAAATTGCTAAAAAATGGCGTAGTAATCAAACCGGTAGAAAAAAAGAAAGGCGGAAAGTTGATCGGCCAAACTTTCGTGCTGACTGGCAGTCTGGAATCAATGAGCCGTGACGAGGCCAAACAAAAAATAAAAGATTTGGGCGGAGAAATGTCCGAAAGTGTCAGTAAAAAAACTTCCTATGTCGTAGTCGGCGCCGAGCCGGGTAGTAAATACGAAAAAGCCAAAAAAATGGGTGTAAAAATTTTGGATGAAAATGAATTTTTAAATTTAATAAAAATGTGATATAATAATCACACTATGAATATTGCTTGGTTTAAAGATCTAACAATCAAAGATATCCCGCTAGTAGGGGGCAAAAACGCTTCACTGGGCGAGATGTATTCCAAATTAACTTCCAAGGGCTTACCCGTGCCCAATGGTTTTGCGTTGACGGCGGAAGTTTATTGGAGATTTTTGAAAGAAAATAAAATAGATAAAAAAATCAAAGAAGTTTTGAAAGGTTTGGATGTCAAAAATGTTCACGCTTTGTCACTAGCTGGCGCGAAGGTACGCAAATTGGTTTTGGGTGCAAATTTTCCAAAAGATATCGCCGATGAAATAAAAAAAGCCTATAAAGAACTTTCCAAACAATGTAAAAAAACAAATGTCGATGTCGCGGTGCGCTCGTCCGCTACAGCCGAAGATTTGCCTGATGCCAGCTTTGCCGGACAACAAGAAACTTATCTCAATGTCAAAGGTGAAAAAGAATTATTACTGGCTTGCAAAAAATGTATTGCGTCGTTGTTTACCGATCGCGCGATTTCTTATCGCGAAGCCAAGGGTTTTGATCATCTGACGATTGCACTGTCTGTGGGTGTACAGGAAATGGTGCGTTCGGATCTTGGATCGGCCGGAGTAATGTTCACTCTCGATACTGAATCCGGATTTCGTGGTGTGGTACTTATTGATGCTTCTTATGGTTTGGGTGAATATGTAGTGAAAGGACAGGTCACCCCAGATCAATTTTATGTTTTTAAAGATGGCATAAAAAAAGGTTTTAAATCTATTATTAGCCGCCGTTTGGGAAGTAAAGAAGTGAAATTGGTATATAATAAAGTTGGTACCAAGCAAGAAAAAGTAAAAATCAGTGATCAAAAACAATATTGTTTGACCGATGATGAAATAATAAAATTATCTAAATGGGGCATTCAAATTGAAGAACATTATGGTCGGCCGATGGATATCGAATGGGCAAAGGACGGGCAGACCGGAAAATTATTTATTGTTCAGGCCAGATCCGAAACAGTGAAATCACAAGACAAAATCACAGCCATTGAAACTTACCATTTACAAAGAAAAGGAGAGGTGCTGGTGGAGGGTGTGAGTGTTGGTCAAAAAATCGGCCAGGGCAAAGCGCATATTATTACCTCGCCAAAGCAAATGAGAGATTTTAAAGCGGGCGAAGTGCTCGTAACCAGAATTACTGATCCTGATTGGGAGCCTGTCATGCGTATTGCTAGCGCTATTGTCACCGAACAGGGAGGTAAGACTTCGCACGCGGCGATTGTATCGCGTGAATTGGGTGTGCCTTGTATTGTCGGGGCGGCCAAAGCGCGTCAGTTGATAAAAAATGGGCAAGAGGTGACCGTGGTTTGCTCTGAGGGAGAAAAGGGCTATGTGTATAAAGGTCATTTGCCATTCTCAGTCGAACGCACCGAGTTAAAAAATTTACCAGAAACAAAAACCAAGATAATGATCAATGCCGGTAATCCGGACAATGCTTTTTCTTTAGCCGCTATTCCCAATGATGGTGTCGGATTGGCACGCGAAGAATTTATTTTCACCAATTTTATAAAAATTCATCCGTTGGCGTTGGTACACTTCAAAGATTTGCAAGACAAAAAAGTCAAAGCACAAATTGAAGCATTGACTGCTGGATATAAAGACAAATCACAATATTGCGTGGACAAACTGGCCGAAGGTATTGCTTATTTGGCGACAGCTTTTAGTCCTAGTGATGTAATTGTGCGTTTGTCGGATTTCAAAACCAATGAATATGCCACTTTGATCGGCGGTAAAGAATTTGAACCGCACGAAGAAAATCCGATGATGGGTTGGCGTGGTGCCTCGCGTTATTATGATTCCAAATACAAACCTGGGTTCAAACTGGAATGCGCGGCGATAAAAAAAGTACGAGAACAGTGGGGATTAAAAAATCTCATTGTGATGGTGCCATTTTGTCGCACCGTGGAAGAAGGCAAAAAAGTTTTGGAAACAATGAAAGAATTTGGTTTGGAACGCGGCAAAGATGGCTTGCAAGTTTATGTGATGTGTGAAATTCCGTCTAATGTAATTTTGGCCAAAGAATTTGCGCAGATTTTTGACGGGTTTAGTATTGGTAGTAACGATCTCACCCAACTGACCTTGGGAGTGGATAGAGATTCATCGCTCGTGTCGCATGTGTATGATGAAAATAATATGGCGGTGAAAACTCTTATTCGCCAAGTGATTCAGGTAGCGCATCAATACAAACGCAAAGTCGGAATTTGTGGGCAAGCGCCAAGTGATTATCCAGAGTTTGCAGAATTTTTGGTACAAGAGGGAATCGATAGTATTTCGCTCAACCCCGATAGCGCTTTGAAAACTCGTACCCGCATTGCGGCGATGGAAAAGAAATTGGGAAAGAGCAAAAGTAAAGTTTTGAAATTGGCGATGGTGGCGAAGTCCTTTGTAATTTTAGGTGTAGTTGGTTTGACTTCGATATTAGGTGGTTATGGTTGTCAGACAATCAACAACCAGACTGTGTCGGACGATCTCAAAGCTACTATGCAACAGCAAGTGCTGGAGATGAAAGCCCAGTTGCGCCAAGAGATTACCTCCGAATTGGCCAAACAATTACCAACTGAATCAGTTTATAGTGACAATAGTTTTGTAAAAATTAAATTAAAATATTCAAATACTTGGCAGACCAGTCACTGGGAAGATGGAGTAAAATTTGCCAACGCTGATGAGTCGCAATATCTGATGGTATTTGTGCAAAAGATGGGGCATCCAATATCGGAAGAAAAAATTACTACCACTACTTGGAATGGTTATCCAGCCAAACGTTTGGAAGATGCCAGCCAAAAAGATGGTACGCTATACGAAGTGCTGGAAATTTATCCGTTAGGCTACAAAAAGAGTAAACAAATAATCGAGCTACGTGGTGATCCAAAAACTTTTGAGGATAATTTGAAAAATATTCAAGAATTTACTATTTCAAAATAATAATAATATAAAAAAATCCCCGATAGAGTCGGGGATTTTTTTATATGTGAGAAGAGCCTATATCTGTTTCCGAGTTATTTGGTTTCTTTTAATTTTATTTTACCCATTATGTGTAGTTCTGAAATGGCACGAGTGAGGGCAACATAGAGTAAATCGCGTTGAACTTTTTTGACTTCTTCCAGGTTGTCCATTTTTAATTTCGAGTGGTATTTCGACAACATATCCCAGATCATATACTACCGATTCCAAACGATGATTCAAGCAGTTTTTTAATAGTGACAATTGTTCCGGTAAATAATTTTGAAATTCATCAATAATAGTCAAATTGTATTGCGCCAGAAAAGCCTTATTCTTTTTACGGTAATTTCCTTTAGCCGATTCTTCGTAATAATCTTTTCTAATTGTGAATTGCCCGTAAGTTTTTGGATATCGGTCTTTATTTTTTCTCGGATAGAGCCGATATGTTCGCGCACTCTTGCTAAAATTTTTTTCTTTAGTTCTTCAATCATAATATTTTAATTAAAAAACTGCCTTTTTAGGCAGTTTTATGGCGATTATAATTTATTAATATAATATATTGTTGTATATAATGTTTCATACTTGTAAATAAGTATAAACCCTACAACCAACAAAGTCAAGCAAGATCGTTTTAACCTCTTCTTTTCAAGAACATTGTTTTAAGTACCATTGTAGTTTTGCCGTCACGGACTTCAACCGCTTCAGGATCAGAAGTAGTTTTTATATTTTTAAAGACAGTGCCGATTTTAAAAGTAGTAGAGGAGCCTTTTAATTTTAAATCCTTATTTAACTGTACGGAATCACCATCGTTTAAGATGTTACCGTTACAATCTTTTGTTGTTGTTTCTTCTGACATAGTGTTTAAATTAATTTATAAAATAAAGATAAAATTGTATTTGAACAAAAAAGCACTCTCTTTCGAGTGGTGCTCTTTATGCGAAATCCCCTGGCGGGTCGGACGAGACTCGAACTCGCAACTTCTGCCGTGACAGGGCAGTGCTCTAACCAGTTGAACTACCGACCCAAATTTTCTTTTTACATTATAATAAAAAACAGTCATTTAGTCAAGCCCTGAGAGTTATTTTATTATTTGCTCTTTATAATTACTGTGGCGCCAATTAACCAGCGTAGCCAGTTTTTTGGGTTGCCACACAATTTACATGGTTTGTTTTCGGTGTTTTCCATATTAGTTTATTAATTAAATAAAAGATCCCTCGTCGGCGCGAGCCTCGCTCGGGATGACAGTTATAACACAAGGATTCAGCTCTAATTATTTCAAAAATAACAAAAAAGGCCATAAAAGTGTCCGGACTAAGCGTAAAATAAAGGAGGAGGATATTTACACCTAGCCGAACACTTTTATGGCTTTTTTTAAATAGATTCCCGTTTTCACGGGAATGACAAATTTATTTTTAAGCGATCAATATATAATACGCCAAAGGTAGTCAAATTGTTTCAAAATAAAAAAAAGGTCCTAGGAGTGTTCGGGTTAAGCAATAAGTAAAGGAGGGGGTACTCACGCTCAACCGAACACTCTCAGAACCTTTTAATTTTATATAACTATTATATCAATCATCGTAAAGTCTGTCAAATGGTCTAGTTGTGGATAATTATTTTTTTACCGCTTCCACCAATTCTGCAAATACAGTTGGGTATTTTAAGGCTAATTCTGACAAAACTTTGCGATCCAATTCGATCTTGGCCTTTTTCAACAAGCCGATAAATTGGCTGTAAGACAAATCATATTTGCGTACAGCGGCGTTCAAGCGGATAGACCACAATTGACGAGCGGTGCGTTTCTTTTTGCGACGATCAACGAAAGCATGTTGTCCGGCTTTCATCTTGGCTACTTTGGCTACTTTGATTTTGGATTTTCGTCCCCATCGGTAACCTTTGGTATGTTTCAATATTCCGGCTCTGCGTTTGCGGTGCAATAGACCGCCTTTTATTCTGGTCATAGTTTAAAAATTAGTTTGGTAAAGTAATCTGAATAACACGATTTAATGTGGAGCTCATAGTCACATCGGATTTTTTGTTGCGACCTACTTTGCCATTTTCTCTAGCATTGAAATGGTTTTGTCCGGCAGTGCGTTTGATGATTTTTCCGTTCTTGGTGACACGGAAACGTTTGGCTGTTCCTTTGTGTGTTTTTAATTTTGGCATATGTTTTAATATGTCATCCCCACGAAGGCGGGGATCAGATTCCCGTTTTCACGGGAATGACAATGAATTAAGTTTTTACTATGATAGCGGTGATTTTGTTTCCTTGTCTTTCGGCTATTTGCTCGAATCTAGTAGATATTTCGGCATTGACATCGGCAAGGAATTTTTTTAAAATTTCAAAGGCTAGTCCGGCTTGCTGGTTTTCTCTACCACGCAAAACTATTTCTATCTTTACTTTGTCGCCTTCATTTAAAAATTTAATGGTTTGAGTCTTTCGGATATCTATATCATGTTTTCCGATACGCAAGGACATTCGTACACCTTTGGTGTCCACCACATGTTGGTGAGCTTTGCGAATGCGCTGTTCTTTTTCTTGTTGGTAACGAAATTGTCCAAAATCCATGAATTTGGCAATCGGAGGAGTGGCAATCGGATTGATAATTACCAGATCCAATTCTTCCGCGCGAGCCATACGAATGGCTTCGGCTGTATCCAATATTCCCAGAGCTTTGCCGTTGCTATCCAATGTAAAAACCTGAGGACAAGAAATATTTTCGTTGTATGGAAAATTCTTTTTTGGTTCTTCTTTTTTTCGTTTGTGCGAAATGCGCATAGTGTGTTTGTTTTTTGTCATCCTCGCGAAAGCGGGGATCCAAAGTTAAAGTACTGGATTCCAGTTTTCACGGGAATGACAATGTCTGGTGGAGGTGGCGAGAGTTGAACTCGCGTCCAGATAATTTTGAATAAACCATCTACATGCTTAGATTTCTTAGTATTTAACCTTAGAGATAATAAGAAAACGAAACTCTCTAATAGCGAGCCAGAATTACTTTCGGCCAAAGATGTCTGACAACATCTTTAACCTACATCTCGTAAGTGACACCGCTTTGCGCTACGAAATCTTACGCAGGCGATGGATAGCCGCAATTAAGCTGCTACCGGAGCGAAGTTGCAACAACCACCGCCGAAGGCGTTGGCGAAAGCAACTTTAGCTTTTGAAAATAAGTTTGCACTTATAGTTTGTTTTGAGGATTTATGAGGTTCAAAACACCCTCAGCATGCGGGCGTACGCAGAAACTTCTGTCAATGCACGGCACCCCCTTACGGTGCTATTTCTAGCTTTGGCAGTATTCCATAGGGGCTTCCGCCCCTCTTGGCGTTCGCTGTGTGACAGCTCACTGTCACCCTCGGAATTGTAGGGAAAACGGATTTTCCCTACCACCCTTTTCGGGGCTAGACGAGGTTAAAACTGCTTAGTAAGTCTGTGTATTTCTCTCGTGGTGTCGCGTTTTTTTATGGCTTCGCGTTTGTCGTATTGTTTTTTGCCGCGCGCCAGAGCGATTTCCATCTTGATAAATCGATTTTTAGTATACACCGACAGAGGGACGATTGTCAAGCCCTTTTCGTGTAATTTTTCTTCTAAATAACGAATTTCTTTCTTGCGCAGGAGTAAGCGGCGGCTATGGGCAGGGTCGTAGTCTGGTAAATTACCCGCCTGTTTGTATTTTGTAATGTGGGCGTTGGTGATATAGGCATCGCCTTCGTGAAATGTGACATGGGCGCCTTTTAGAGATAGATGCCCACTTTTTACCGATTTGGTTTCTTGTCCAGTCAGCACCAAACCAGCCTGGAATTTGTCCAAGATTTCATAATCATACAAAGCTTTGCGATTGTCGGCTAAAGTCATATATCGAAATGATACCATAATAAAGCCCAAAATTCAAGGTTGTATTTTTTGTTATTTTGTGCTAGTATTTAAACATATATTTGTCATTTCGTTTTGTCATTTCGACTGACCCGCCTAAGGTGGGGAGTGGAGAAATCTCTTAAAATTAACAAGGGATTCATCGACTACGCTTCGCTACACTCGGAATGACAGAATAAAACAATTAATTTTCATGACTTTTAAATCACTTTCCATTCACCCAAAATTCGCCGCCTTTCTGGATCTTGTCGTCGGGTTGCTTTTTTTATGGTCACTCAATCGCATGGCCATATTGTGGGTTTTAATTGTTTATTTGGTCATTCGCCTGTTGTGGTGGGTTGTTTTAGTGCGTTTGGTTTTTTATCCGCCCAATGTCAAAAGGTTTTGGCATTTGCTTACACTGGCATTTTTTCATTTGGGTGTAACTCTATTGTTGTTATTTATAGAATGGACAACCGCATGGTATTTGGTCGGTGCAATTTATCTGATTTTTCCGTTTATTAGTTTTTGGCTTTTACCGGTCAAAAACGAAAGTCTGTTATCATTTGTCATCAAACCATATCGCCGGTGGCGTTTTTGGATGAGTGTCTTTGGGTTGTATGGTATTTGGGGAGCGGTTTATGCGGCAATCTCTTTGCAAATTTTAAATATTAGTTATTGGATTATTTTACTGACGGCCGTAATTGTCACCGGCGCCATGTCTTGTTGGTGGTGGACAGAATATCAGATCGAAAAAAAACATCGTTTGTGGTGGTGGGTAGTTTGCACCACTATTTTTGTGGGAGAAATTTCTTGGGTTTTGTTTGTTTGGCCACTTGGATATTTTGTCAGCGCTTTGATTTTGGTTTGGCTCTGGTATGATATTTGGTTATTGGCACGGTTTCATTTATTGGCGTCCGGTATCAATTGGCGTAAACAAATTTTATTTTTTATTATTAATGGTGTTTTACTTTTGACCTATCTAGCTTTAATTGTTAAATGGAAATAAATTATGTCTAATATCTCTGCCCCACATTTACCGGTTCAAAGTTGTAATATTGAGGATCATCGCAAGTGGCAAAGAATAAAAATTTTATTGGCGGCCGCGGTGTTTGGTTTGGTGGCAGGGATGACTGGAGCTTCCATTATGCTTGGTTGGATTTGGCCGGGATATGGCGGTGGTGATACTTGGATAATGTCGCGCAGTGTGAGTAGCGTCTCGCGTGATTTATTGAGTGATCAAGTGCGGGCTGAGCTGGAGGATAGGATTGGAATAGTTTATCACGATCTTTCCATTGCTTCGGGGTTGAATTATTTAAGTCAAGATAAAAAAATCGGCGAGGCATTTTTTGTATCTTCGGACGGCTGGATGGCTTTGTATTATCCAGGTTATGATGGCACCTATAAAAATTGGCGAGTTTTTTTAAAAAATGGCACTTCATATAATGTACAAAAAGTTTTGCGTGACACCAATTCCAATTTGGTTTATTTGAAAATTATTTCTACCGAACAAGGTGCCCAGTTCAAAGTAATGAGTTTTGGTGATGTCAAACCGCAAGCCGATTTGTTTGTTTTTAATGGTAGTAATTGGCGCCATTCATTGGTTGTGAACAAGATAGATCACTCATTTCATTTGCCCCATATAGATTCGGCGCCCAGTACGGCGATTGAAATAAATGATAATTTTGAGGTTGGGGATATCGCAATAAATACTCAGGGTAAAATGATTGGTGTTATTAGTGAAGGGCGTTTTGTTTTACCCAGTCAATATATTTCCGGTATTCTGCCAGGTATATTAAGCGCACAAAAAATTACTTATCGCACTTTGGGAACACAGGGTTGGTTTTCTGATGAACAGCCAATTATCATCAATAATGAACGCATCTTTGGATACGCGGTGGCAAGAATATTTTTGGATAGTTCCAAGCTCAAAGCCGGTGATGTAATTTTGGAAATCAATGGTTTAGTAGCCGACAGCGATAATTTATGGTATAATATTATTGGTAATCAGAGTGTAAAATTAAAAGTTTTACGCAAAGGAAAAATTATCGAAATCAACCAAGATATCAAACAAATTTAATCTTAATTTTTTTATATGTTCGAGTTATTGTTTCGCCATGCCAAAATGATTTTGGCTTGGGGAGTATTGATAGCGGTTTTGTCGGCCGCTATTAGTTTATTATTTCCGTGGCAATATAGCGCGCAGAGTCAGGTGTTGATTATTTCGCGTGATCGTACCGGAGTGGATCCATATACTCAGTCCAAATCAGCCGAACGCATCGGTGAAAATCTGGCACAAGTGATGCGGACTGGAGATTTTATGGACAAAGTGATGAATGCCACTTTGGCTGGTTTTGATAAAACTCAATGGCAAAATCTAACGGAAAGAAAATTGCGCACAAAATGGCAAAAAGATGTGGTTGGTGAAGTAATGTATGGCACCAGTCTGATGAAAATTACGGTATATAGTAAAAAAGACGATGTCTTGGCGCTAGCGCAAGCGGTCACTGATACTGTGGTGGCTCACGGTTGGGAATATATTGGCGGCGATGTCGCTATCAAAACTGTCAATCAGCCGATTGTTTCAGCGTGGATTGCTAGACCGAATGTTTTGTTGAATTCCGCGCTTGGATTTTTGGTTGGTTTGTTGTTAGCGAGTGTTTGGGTGGTGAAATTCAAGAAACATTTATTTGGGATGTAATCTGTTTGTCATTTCGATCGAGTCTCGCGACGAGTGGAGAAATCTCTTGGTTAAAAATTATAAATTTAAAAATTATTTTTAAATTATTATAAATATGAAAGAAAATCAAATGTTAGAAGAATTTGTAATACGGGTACTATCCGAGTGTGGAATGGAAAATTTGAGTAAAGAAAATAAAGCTAGTTTTGTACCACAATATGTCGCTGAAGCTCAGCGTCGCGTGGGGGTGGCGCTGTTGCCTCTGCTCGACGAAGCCAGTGCCAAAGAATTGGTAGAGTTGATGAAACAAAACGAAGAGGATGGCGAAAAATGGTGGAAATTTTGGCAAAGTAAAGTGCCAAATTTTAAAGAAGTAGTGGCGGCCACTTTGGAGGCTTACGCGACCGATATGAAAAAAGTTTTAACTGTTTCTTAATTTTTATGTCTGCGTCAGAGGAAAAAAAAACAGCTTTATCATCCGATGACGAATCATACAAAAAGATGGTTGATTTTTTGTTAAAAAAATTTTTTTTAGAAATGGAAGTAGCGCAAGAAAAAGGTAAGATTTTGGGTCAGTTAGCTGGAGAGATTTTGGATCAACAAAAAATAAAAAAAATTAAACAAGTTATTAACAAACATTAATATGGTTATAACTCCAGAAAGAACACCTTCGGCTAGAGAAACAAAATTTAGTCGAGCGGATTTAAAACAGTATAAAAGTGGTGATATTATTGTTTTTTTGAAAGATGAGGCGTGGGTGTGGGGAAGATTATTGGATTCTCCAAAATTAAATGACAAACAAGATCAGATAAAGACTCTTGTAAGTATAAATGGAGAAGAAGGAGCAGGCACAAGTGTCCTGTTCGATGGGTTGCCAAAAAAAATCAACATACCAAAAAGTGGAATTGTAGAAATAAATAATAAAACATATAAAACCGACGCTAGAGTGCATTTTGATGATGCTGGTGTGATGTATGTGGATTTAGAGCCGGTAGATGTGGATGACGAAGGAAAAATAACTCCCGGCACCGGTGAAGGTTTGAAAGATGTAAATATTGAATTGTTGAGCGCGGTAGAAAAGGCCGAGATGGAACAGCCGAAGCTGGAACTCCGCGCCAAAGCGCTTTTTGACCGAGTGTTGAAGTTGGCGGGAGAAAAAAGAGATAAAGTTAAAATTGATCTGGTTACTTTGCGAAAATGGATTGTAGAAATGCCGTTGATTTTTGGTGCAACCGCTGATTGGGGTCAAATGGCCGAATCCAAAGTGAAGAAAATACAAGAAGAATTATCTCAGTTGATAACCGTCGTGGATACGGCTTTGTTGACGCTGGAAAAAAGTATTGAAGAATTAGAGGATCAGTTGCCGCGCGCTAAGGTTGAAACACCGGAAGGCAAATCAAAAAATCTCGAAAAAATAAATTTGTCAAGACAGGTGATGTCCGCGTTTGAAGAAAAAATGGAATTGAAAGATGCGGGGGCGATCGCAGATTATAAAGCTAATGAAAAAAAGAAAAAAACAGAAATAAAAAAATACGAAACTGATTTGGCCGAGTGGACAGTTCAAAAAGAGGCGGCCAAAAAAGCCAAAACACCGCAAGAATTTATTCAACAGCCACCGCAAAAACCAGATCCATTGGATCCTTTGAAAAAACCTAGCGAGGATGAACATATTTCTCAACAAGTCATGTATGAAGTATTTGACGACTTAAAAGATCTCCGTGCTGATTATCCGGAGTTGGAGACAAATTTTGCGACAATAGAATCCGAAGTAAAAAACCGTCGCACGGCCGAAGCAAAATCCAAGTTTGTAAAAGGTGGAGATTATCCAGCTGATTCCGATAAATACAAAGAAGCCACCGGTAGAGCGATGCTTGCTCTGATGAATGAATGGCAAGCACCAAAAGCTCCGGAAAAATCCGCCAAACCGGAATCGGAGCGGGTACCGGAAATAAAGATTAATTTTAATAAAGAAAAAAGAGAGCTAAGTAATAAATGCACGGAGTTGGAGGATAGAATCGATACTGTGATTGAAGATGATTCTTTGAGTAAAAAATTAAAATCTGAAATAGAAAAACAGTGGATGTCCACCGATTGGTTGACGGACGACCGCCCCGATCTATTGTCGGATATTTTAAAAATAAAACGAGAGTTGGTAAAAGTGGAAATTGAAATTGAAATCGAAACTCATCGTATTAACAGGTTTGCTGTTGGTGCTCCCGAATTAAAACCACACGAAAAAAGAGAGGAAACAGTGCGGTTGGACAAAAAGACAATATTTGATTTACTGGAAGAAGGAGATCGGGCGAAAAAATTACGCGAATTTTGGTTGATTTTGTACAACGCCGAATTGGGAGAAGAAAATGCCGGTGAAATCCACAAAAAATTTATGGAAATTTTTGCCGACAGTCCGAGTGAAATTATTCTAAGTAGACTGAAAGCAAATTGTGGTATTCGTGATTGGGATCATTTCAAAAATTTATTAAAAGGCGAGGCTGGTATGCAAGCATCTTTTGCGATGCGACAAATGGCGCAACAAAATCTGCGTAATCAGGTAATGAATGAAGGTAGTATGCTAGGCAGGTTATTGGCGCAGAAAAAATATTTGGCCAAGAGAGTGTTGGTGACCGCCGCTTGTGTTGGTGGCGGGGTGTTGGCTTTCAAAGCTATCTTGCCGGTAGCCGCCGTCGCGTATATGAGTGGAGCAGTAGGAATAACAGCGGCCGGTGGGGCTACAGGAGTGACTTTGGCCGGTGGTGGCGTGGGTGGATTTATCCGTGGCTTTTTGCAGAAAAAAATATTTAAGACTCAAGAAAGCGAACAAGAAAAAGCCGGGCTGATAAAAAAATACGAAGACAAATTGGCCAAAAAATTATCCCAAGAGATGGAAGTGGAAATGTTTGAAGGTGATGGCGCAATTGGAAATGCCAACCAGCTATTTTCCGGCATTATCGCTCAAACACTAAACGAGGCGGTAGCCAGAGTGGATAAAGGAGAAAGAAAAGCGGATATCAACAGTGAAGATAAAATTATAAAAGAAAATTTTGCCAAACTGGACGAGGAAGGCCAGCGTCTTTATCGCATTGCTCTTTTGGACTTGCGAAAAAATTTGAATGGTGAACCAAGTCAACAACAGCGAGTGGATTTGATGATTGGTCTGATGAAATTGCGCGAAATGATGATCGAGAAAAAAGATACCATGGATAAAAAAAGTATTATTCCCAAGAAAGTGATGAAAATTATTGGCGGAGTTATTACTCAGGGTTACACTGGTGAATGGGCGGCCAAAGAAGGTATGGAAGGTATATACGGGCATGCGGTAGCAATAATGGCCGGATCGGCTAGTGCCTATGCGATGAGTAGTTCTGCCGGTCGTTTCGCCTTTGGATTTGCTGGTGGTTTTGTAGGCGGTACATCTGAGGCCAAAAGAAAAATGGAATTGAAAGATGTAAAAGAAGGGGAGTTATTATTGAAACAGTATTTAAATAATTTTGACAAAATTTTCGCTGAAGGTGTGTATGAAAATATTTTGATGTTATCGGTAGAACTGAAGAGTATATACAAAGGTGATTCATCCGGTAATTTGAAAAATCAAAAAGTTGCGAATTTATTGCGTACTTCAGAATTTCATCGCACACAAGTGCGTGAACGATTGGATAAAGCAGATAATCTTATATTGGAAAAAGGTTTGGTGGCTTTGGAAGATGCTGGTAAAGCGATGGACGAACAAGCCAAAAAAACAATTTCCAAGTTTGAAAAGTACAAGAAAGACGCTCGTGAATTTAGTAAAAAAGTGGGGGGAGGAGTATGGCGCGGAGTAATTGCTGGGGGGGTGGCCGTTGCCACCGGTGAACTGGCAAGTTGGGCATCTCATACTGATACTGTTCAAAATTCAGTCGGCTGGATGCAAAATAAACTTGGTATTTCACATCATGATTTTGCCGCCAAGGCGCCGGTGGTGCAAGAAAGCAGACAGGTCGTCGAACAAACTGTCGCTGTCCATTCGGATGTTCAACCAACAGTTTCTTCGTCAGAAAGCATAGAAGTTGATCCAACCACCGTTCACAAACAAGAATTTGGCACAGCTCACGAAGGCCTACACAAAGGTGCCGCCAAATTTGATGTTTATCGCAATCTCAAACCGGTAATGGTAGAAAAAGGCCTCGTTGATGCCAAAGGCCATGTAGTTGGCACAGACAAAACTTTTGACCAATGGGGTAAGGATGAGCTGCGCCGTCTGGGAGATTTCAATGCCGACGATTTGAAAAAAATGGGATTAAAAGGAAATTGGGGACATGGTATTCATGCTGGAGTTGGAGCCAAAGCTGGGTTGTATGCGGATGGAAATGGTGTGCCTAGAATTGAACTAGGAAAAGGTCTGTCTAAATTTCACGAAGGGGAGGTTCGTATAGAGTCCGGTACCAAAATTGGCAAAACCAATCTGGCCGCGACCGAATTTGGTGAACACGCCCATGCCAAAGTACCAAAAATAGTTCCAACTGAAACTCTCAAAGTCACCACTGACGGTGGTCATGATTTGTATCGCATGAATTATAAATTTGTCGGAGAGAGTGGTATCGAATATACACCACTGATCGCTGGAGATCAGACGGCGTTTGTCGATCCAAGTGGAAATGCATTTGATGTGGATGGTCATATGGTCGGTACTTACACCGAAACAGATGGACACGCGCATCTTCATCATTTGGCCAGTACCTTTAAAACCGCCCACATTTCTCCGGAGCAAATGGCCAAGGCTGGTGTTCATCAAAATGGTAGCGGAAGTGGTGAAAGAATAGATGGCAATAAAACATTAAAAGTGAACACATCACAGCCCGATATTAAAAGTGAGGTAAAACATCATCATCCGGTGGCAGAGAATGTTAAAGTTGGTCATGAAGGTGGCGCGGCAGAGCAAAAACAAGTTCATCGTCAATCTGTCCCAGAATTAGAAAGAAAGTCTGATGGAGAAAGCAAAGATAAAATTGCTGTGGATAATAAAGAGGTTGTCAGACATGATGCAAGACCAGAAGAAGCTCCACCACAAACGCCGGCAAAAGAGATTCACTCCTTAAGTGATGGTCGTGAAGCTATTGGAGGTCTGGATTATTTGAATCCTACAGAGAAAATGATCTTGAATAATTTTACTTATTTATTGGGGTGGCAACATGAATTGTATGGACAAAATGGTTCGCATTTACCGGCTTTGCTTAAAGAACATGACTTTGGATTGCTAGGAAAAAAAGACATTGATGATACTTTTGCTGAACTTTCCAAAGAACAAGATCGTGCCACTGCTCAATTTATGAAAGCCATTCAAGATAAATTACCAATGAGTGAGATAACTAAGCAATTATCCAGTAAAGTACTTGGTTATACTAAACTAAACGAATCTCATATGGCTGACAATATTTATGAAGGAGATTTGTCTAATGATATGGCAAAAAATTCTTCTTTATTTAGACAAATGGAGGTAGAAAGGATAAAAACAATGTTTAATCAGATGGCAATAAAGCGAGCACAAGAAGTAGCAGATAGGCCATAATATTTTTTGAAATAGTTTTTAAAAGACCGCCAAAAGGCGGTCTTTGTGTACCTTATGCCTATTTTCCTTGTCTGTTTTTGTTAGTGGCACATACCCCATATACTAGACACACAGTCCGTTCCTCTGTAACCTACCAATA
>JAVHSM010000048.1:1882-2285 GCA_036172155.1 Candidatus Magasanikiibacteriota bacterium | reverse complement strand
AATGCCACAGGATGCTCTTCCATCTTTGGAGGGAACCTGCCAACAACCCCATGGAGCAAAAATGCGGAGGGCATTGGGCCGGCATGGGCCAACTCCCTGTTTGAAGATAATGCGGAATTTGGCTTAGGCATTAAGTTAGCTACTGATATGAAACGTACCTACGGCATCTCCATATTGAAATCCTTAAGAGAAGATATTGGCGCCGAACTAACCGATACAATCCTGAGCAATGTAGAAGCGAATGAAACGGAAATAATTCAGCAGCGGAAAAATGTAAATGAATTAAAAGCAAGGTTAAGGGATATTGATAAACCCGAAGCCGGACTATTGTACCAGGTGGCAGATTTTCTGGAACACAAATCAATGTGGATTGTTGGTGGCGATGGCTGGGCTTATGATATTG